>NZ_JBXWSL010000003.1:0-181842 GCF_059613425.1 Ruegeria sp. BHSA123
CTGAAACCATCATCCCGATGGATCACAGGCCGATGATGCACTAACAATCAAATCGGACCAGTCAGATGAGGCTGCTCATGGTAACCCGGTAAATCAAACGTGGCTATGTTTGTCGCTCCCGGCAAAGCTAGAAAAGTCTTGCTCACGTTAGCATCAACCGTTCATGGTCAAAGGGAATTTCGGGAAATCGCTTAGTACAAATTATGGTGAGAAGGCAAGTGGTTGATGCTAAAGCATACTAACATTGTGGAAAGCGTTCGGAACCCCAAATGGGCCAGAAAAGATCAGTCAGTTATTGATTGTTACGTAAAGTTCAACCACATCAAAAATGAGGTTCCCTTCTCTGCAAATCCAAATGACTGCGAACGCCATGGAATTGAAATTTTCCATCGTTGTCGCAGTGGTGAGTTTGGCCCTATCGGGGCCTACGACGGCGTTTCCTTACATCCGAGCTTTCAGCAACCACGCTTTCAACAAACGTTACCCATCTGGTTCATGAACCAATTTGCCGGTATGTTAAACGAAGCAAATTCTGAAAACCATGCTGGCACGGCGCGTGGTATTGTTTTAGTCTGGGGAGCTTTTCTAGAAGAAGTTCTAAAAGGATACATTGAAGGCAGCTATAAAAACCAAAATTTAGCTGGTACGCCATCCAAAACAAAGAGAAGGATGACAACCCTTGGCGGCAAAATTGAGGTGGCACATGATCTTGGTTTGTTAAATCCAGAAGTTAAGGAAAATCTCAACGCTATCAAAGAATTGAGAAACGTTGCCGCACACAGCCTTCACTTTTCAGATTTTTACCATATCAATACTGAAAAAGCTAAAGGAGCCTACAACCGCCTCTATTCGGAATTCGCCGCAGACACATTTCACGAAGTCGCAAATCTCCAATTTGTTGCTCGATTTATCTACGGTACGGCCTGCCAAATGGTATCTTTTGAGTTGGCGTTATGGCACGACAATCTGCTGAGGCCTTGAAACCGGCTCTTAAAGCCCAGCCTTCACGCCCCACCTAGCGAACTCTCTAAGCCGCGCCTCACGTCCACCATAGGTATTCTCAGCGACCGACTGAGCGGAATGCCCGAGGTATCCATGACGAACCTCTACAGGTGCCCCAGCATCCCTTAGCTTATCACTTGCCCTGTGGCGTAGCCCATGGACCTTCATGCGCTTGTCGTCGGTGTTCTTTCTGACCGCCTTCATCAGCGCCGCAGAGGCAGCCGTAGGGCCTCCGTCACGGCCATAAGAAGGGAACAGAGGCTGGTCACCCTTACTCCCCTCAACACGCGCCCTGAGGGATTCCCTGAGGCTGTCTGAGGCTATTGGAACATGCCTGTCACTGTTGCTGTTCTTGATGCCATTTATTTCGTTGGGGGTGATCAGGATGGACGGAGTTTCCCCATTCAGGTCGACGTCACAAACGCGCAGACCACAAGCCTCACCCAACCGCATACCAGTACCTTTTAATACTCGCCACATATCCGGTAGGTCTTCGCTGCGACCACCCTCAAGGGTCTTCTGAACGGCGTCCACGACGTTGTCAGGCAGCGGTACATTCTTATCCAGAGAACTAACCTGTTCCTTAGGCCATGGAAGGCGCTCGAAATGGTTACGCTCAGACGGTATCTCCAATTCCCTGACGGCATGATTATAGGCGGCGGCGACAATAATCACTTCTCGCTGACACGACTTGAGCGCTAGCGGTTCTCCATTTGCTTTCTTCAAACCAAGCAGGTGGTCCATGAAGCTACGTGCTGTCTGTCGGTCGATACTCTCAATCGTCACGTCTTCCAGAGGCTTCCCTAGGGCGTCCTTCAGTCGGCCAAAGGTGCGGTCAATTCTGACCATCGCCTTTCGATCATCAGCAAGCCCTTTGTCCTTCGCGTAGGTGTCCCGCATGTCGACCAACGTGGGCTTCGGGGGTTCCTGATCAGGGTTCAGGATAGCAGCCACAACTTCCGGTGCCTCTCCACGGGCAGCCAGACCGTGACCCACTACCCCACGGGTCCAGCTATCGTCAGGGTCCAAACCTTGAACACCAGTCATGTAATGCTCTGCTAGGCGCTGGGCGTCGATGAACTTCTGAGTGGCTGACCGGGTGTCAACCTCAGGGTGCCGCCTAAGAGTATCCTCAATTATCGCGTCAAAATTTCTCAGGTGGAACTGATACTCGCGCTGAAAAGCAGCCCCGTCACGCGCCTTAATGTGCTTCTGATAGGCATCCTCACCACGAATTTCACGCACGCGCTTCGGCCACCTTCTGCGGAAACGCCATTGAGTGTCGCTGATGGGGTCGATGTATTTGATCTTCATTCTAAGGGCCATTGTGTGCTGTCCGTGTGTGCTGTTTGCGTTATGCGACACACTCGGAAAATGCTGATTGCCCTTGTTTATATGACCCAAAACGAACTGATCAAGTAAGTTCTGGTGCGGTCGAGAAGACTCGAACTTCCACGGGTGTTACCCCACAGCGACCTCAACGCTGCGCGTCTACCAATTCCGCCACGACCGCACTGCCTGTGACTTGGTAGAGCGGCGTATAGACGTTGGCGCACGCGATGTGAAGAGGCAAAAACACACTGGTTTAAAAACCTTCGCAGCAGTCCTATCTAAGCCGGTGATCAACACAGTTTCGATCTGACAGGAGCCGCAGATGACCTCGCCCGATACCCGCGCCATCATCCAAATCGATATCGTGTCAGACGTCGTGTGCCCGTGGTGCATAGTCGGGTTTCGCCAGCTTGACGTGGCATTGAAACAGCAGGGCATCCAGGCCCAAATTCGCTGGCACCCGTTCGAATTGAACCCGAACATGCCGCCTGAAGGGCAGAACCTGCGGGAACACATCACGGAGAAATATGGCTCGACCCCCGAACAGAGCCAGCAGGCACGTGACAGGCTAACGGCGATCGGCGCAGAACTGGGGTTCACCTTCAACTTTCACGAAGACAGTCGGATCGTGAATACATTCAAGGCGCATCAGTTGCTGGATTGGGCCGAAAGTCAGGGCCAGCAACACCAATTGAAGCTTGCGCTTTTCGACGCATATTTCACACGGCAACAGGATGTGTCCGACGTTGAGGCTCTGTTGCAGGCCGTCACGTCTGCCGGGCTGAACTCTGATGCCGCACGTCAGGTGCTTGAGACCGGCGAACACATCGCCTTGGTGCGAGAGAAACAGCAATTCTGGACCAGCAGGGGTATTTCAGGTGTGCCGTCCATGGTGTTTGGCGGAAAATACCTGCTGACCGGCGCGCAAGGGGTCGATACCTATTCCCGGGTGCTGCAACAGTGTTTGACCGAAGCGGCCTGACCCCTCTTCCCCTGCCCGCTACGGACGGATATGAGGCCGCCATGGAATGGAAAATCACCGATGGTCTGACCAGTTATGACGAAGCGACCGCCTTTATGGAGGCACGCGTCGCCGGGATTGCACGCGGCGACGCGGAGGAGTGCATCTGGTTACTGGAACACCCGCCGCTTTATACGGCAGGCACGTCAGCTAAGGTAGAAGACCTGACCGATCCTGACCGCTTTCCGGTTTATGCAAGCAAACGGGGCGGCGAGTACACCTATCACGGCCCCGGTCAGCGTGTGGCCTATGTCATGCTGGATCTGAACAAGCGCGGGCGCGACGTGCGCCAATTCGTGAAGCAGTTGGAAAACTGGGTGATATCGGCACTTGCCGAATTCAACGTGCATGGCGAAATACGCGACGGGCGCGTTGGTGTCTGGGTGCGGCGCGACGACAAACCGCTGACGGTGACCGGCAAACCGGAAGAGGACAAGATCGCGGCAATTGGCCTGCGTTTACGCAAATGGGTCAGCTTTCACGGTATTTCGATCAATGTCGAACCGGATCTGGAGCATTTCTCGGGCATTGTTCCCTGCGGGATCAGCGAATATGGCGTGACTTCATTGGTGGATCTGGGGCTTCCGGTCACCATGAATGATCTTGATGCGGCCTTGAAGAAAACCTTCGAGGGCGTGTTTGGTGCCTCTGATTTCTGATTCTGCCTTGGCAGAGAATCAGCTTCCGCTGCGCTTGGATACAACAATATGCATGTGCGGAAGGCTCTGTTTCCGAAACACGTCGCAATTTACCAAGAACCATTCAGTTTTACGTTATTCTTTAGGCAAGTTTTAATTCTCTAGGATACACCGGTGTTGTTAACGAGTAATATGAAACTGCCAATCAAGAGTGAGTGGTATGTTAAACCGGTGATCAAGGGCTCGCCCTCGAAATCCGAGAAGTGTTTGGTTACGAGTCTGCCGTTCCGACCCCAAATCGGAACGGCAATTCATTTCCCCCCTTCACGCTGAAACCCGTGCTCAAGCCGCAATGGTCGGGGGCAGGCGATTTCTGCGTTGTCCAGCTATGGATCCACATGGCCTGTCCCAAGGAGGGGTTTCGGGTTTTCTTGTCTCCGGTCGCGGCGACATGCACGGGCGGATGCGGGTAATTGTCCAGATTGTCATCTCACAAAAAGACCTGAAGATATTGATTAAAAAGAGATTTTTATCCTTTCCGCATGTTCGGCAATCAAGTCGAAATCACCCATCTTACCGGGTGGGCGCATCGACACCCCGTCATGACGCGGCAGGACGTGAAAATGCAGGTGGAAAACCTCCTGCCCGCCTGCGGTTTCGTTGAATTGTTGAATGGTTACACCGTCCGCGTCGAAGGCTTTCATCACCGCACGAGCCATCTTTTGAACGGTGTACATGACCGCCGCCAGTTGGTCGGGCGTGGCATCCAGCACATTGCGGCAGGGCGTTTTGGGGATCACCAGCAAATGCCCATCCGCGCGCGGCATGATGTCCATGAAGGCCAGTGTGTCGGCGTCTTCGTAAACTTTTGACGAAGGTATCTCGCCGCGCAGAATTTTGGCGAAGATGTTGTCGGGATCATAATCCATGGTTGCCATCCGTTCCTTGAGGGGCTTTTGACCGAGTTGTGGTCCACCCGCCCCGCCGGGTCAAGCCGGGGGATTGAAGGCTGAAATGTACAAATTGTACCGGGTTTTCGGAGGCCGTTGTTCGTTTTGTACAATTGGATTTGGCTTGAGATCGCATAGATCGAGACAGATGCAGGACGTTCCCGACAGGTGATGTCCGCCTACGCAGCAGAGTACAGGTTTCGCATTTCTTAATGAGACGAAAACTGGTTAAGTTCTTCAATACTTCATCAAGCTCAAGTCAAAGGTTCGCATTGCGAGTATTTGCGGTCAACTGAGTGTTCCCGAGTGTTGGTGTTTGCTGCCCGCTGACCGTTAGGCAAGACAGTGGTTTCGCCTCTGCATGATTGATATTCTAGGCGGGGTGAAAATTTGGAGAAGAACATGCTTTCCAGACGGGATTTTCTTGGCTCAACAGCGGCGAGCCTCATGTTCGCGACAGCCGGCAACCGAGCTGCGGCGCAGGTTTCGGAATTTCGGCAAGTTCTGTTGACTACGGACGGGCTCGGCCTTGCGGCACTGGTCAAGTCCGGAGACATAACGCCATCAGAGCTTTGCGACGCTGCCGTCGAAGCCGCCTTGGCGCTTGATCAGAGTCTCAATGCGATCACAACGCCGATGTACGAAGAGGCGAGAGACAAGGCCGTGGACATGCGACGGCAAGGACCGTTTGCCGGGGTTCCGTTTGTGGTGAAGGATAACCTCGATATTGCAGGGCAATACACGACCCATGGCTCGCGCGTATATCGCGACAATCACCGACCAAGGTCCGCGCCGCTGGCACTGGCCCAAGAGGCAGCCGGGCTGAACCTGATCGGAAAGAGCAATATGCCAGAGGTCGGAGCACTTCCGGTCACGGAAGGTCAACTGCTCGGACCGTGCCGCAACCCGTGGAACCTCGATCACTCCTCCGGAGGCTCAAGCGGAGGGTCCGCGGCTGCGGTCGCGGCAGGTATCGTACCGCTCGCCCATGCCAGCGACGGCGGCGGGTCCATCCGTATTCCTGCATCCTGTTGTGGTGTCTTCGGATTGAAGCCAAGCCGTCACCGTATGTTGTGGGGATCGAGTGATCAGACCACCTATGCTGCCGACAATTGCGTCAGCCGCTCCGTGCGAGACAGCGCGGTGCTTTTCGCCTTGGGGCAGGACCGGTCACCGAATGCACCGCACAGACCAATCCCGTTGATTTCTGGCCCGTCCACCAACCGGCTGAAAATCGGATTTGACCTCCGCAATTATTACGGCGACCTGCCAGATCCCGAGGTGCAGCGCGTCATCGAAGAAATGGCGCAACTCTGCGAAGACCTTGGTCATAGCGTGATTGAAACGCAAAGCCCGGTGGACGATGAGTTCGAGCTTCGCTTCAACCAGATCTTCGGGTTCCGCATGGTGGGCCTCGCCGACGCGGCGACGGCCAAGGCGGGCCGACCGCCGGAGGAAACGGGACTGCTTGACGCGTTCGTCCGCGACTGGGCCGCCTTCGCGCGCAACTTCACTCATGAAGATCAGGAAGCAGCCAGCGCATATATGCTGGATCTGGGCACCAGATATGGCGCATGGCTGTCCGCGTTTGATGTGTTTCTGTCACCGGTTACCCCGGGCACAGCACCGGTGATTGGCACGCTATTCGATGAAAGTGTCCCATTCGAGGAGATGTTCGCGCGTGTTGCGAGGTTCACGTCCTACACCCCGATTCAGAACGCGCTTGGATTGCCAGGAATGTCCGTGCCCGCAGGCCTGACCCGTGAAGGTCTGCCTATTGGCAGCCATTTCGTTGCACCCGCCGGTCGCGAAGACACACTTTTCGAACTGGCCTACGAAATCGAACAGGCGAAACCATGGTGGGCCGACTGGGCGCCTGTGTCGGTGGCCAGTCTCTAGAGCTCCATGCAATAGCAATAAGTACGTTGAAATCGAGAACGCCCAAGGAGGCAGCGACCCCTTTGTGTTCTTAAGCTACCCTTCCCTGTCCTCGATCCTGCGGAGTGGGCCGACGGCAGGCGTTCACTCCTTTCCGGTCGGCTTTGAGCGCCGGTCCCATTGCGGGCGGCATGATGACAGGTACCAGATCCGCTGTATCGCCACCCCCCGAACGCTCAGATCCCGGCCTCTTGATCGTTCCTTTTCAAGGGGGGTGCGGCCATTTATCTTGATCCAGATCAAACTCGGCCATTGAAGGTCGCCCCTACGCATTCTAAAACCAGCAGGAATCCCGCGCGTTGGAGAGGTCCGGCTGCGCGGTGTAGTTGCAACAGGAGGCACCTATAATGGCAGACGCAGCCATTCATGGTCACGACCATGAAGACCAGCGCAGCTTTTTCCAGCGCTGGTTCATGTCGACCAACCACAAGGACATCGGGATTCTGTACCTGATCGTTTCGGCTCTGGCCGGTCTGATCTCGGTTCTGATGACCGTTTACATGCGGCTCGAGCTGATGCACCCCGGTGTTCAGTACATGTGCCTTGAAGGCTTCATGGCCGACCCGTGTACGCCCAACGGGCATCTGTGGAACGTGATGATCACCTATCACGGTGTTCTGATGATGTTCTTTGTTGTCATCCCTGCCCTGTTCGGCGGATTTGGCAACTATTTCATGCCGTTGCAGATCGGCGCGCCGGATATGGCGTTCCCGCGGATGAACAACCTGTCCTTCTGGCTTTATGTCGCCGGTACCTCGTTGGGTGTGGCCTCGCTGCTGAGCCCCGGTGGGAACGATCAGATGGGTTCGGGCGTGGGCTGGGTTCTGTACCCGCCGCTGTCCACGACCGAGGGCGGCATGTCCATGGACCTTGCGATCTTTGCCGTACACGTATCGGGCGCCTCCTCGATCCTCGGCGCGATCAACATGATCACCACCTTCCTGAACATGCGTGCCCCCGGCATGACCCTGTTCAAGGTGCCGCTGTTCAGCTGGTCGATCTTCGTCACCTCGTGGCTGATTCTGCTGTCGCTGCCGGTTCTGGCGGGCGCAATCACCATGTTGCTGATGGACCGCAACTTTGGCTTTACCTTCTTTGATCCGGCCGGTGGCGGCGATCCGATCCTGTATCAGCACATCCTGTGGTTCTTTGGCCACCCGGAAGTGTATATCGTGATCCTGCCCGGTTTCGGCATCATCAGCCATGTCATCGCGACCTTCTCGCGCAAGCCGATCTTTGGCTATCTGCCGATGGTCTGGGCGATTATCGCGATCGGTGTTCTGGGCTTTGTCGTGTGGGCGCACCACATGTACACCGTCGGCATGTCGCTGCGTCAGCAGGCCTATTTCATGCTGGCCACGATGGTCATCGCGGTTCCGACGGGCGTTAAGGTCTTCTCGTGGATCGCGACCATGTGGGGCGGTTCCATCGAGTTCAAGACACCGATGCTGTTTGCCTTCGGCTTCCTGTTCCTGTTCACCGTTGGCGGTGTGACCGGTGTGGTTCTGTCGCAGGCTGGCGTGGACCGTGCCTATCACGACACCTACTATGTGGTTGCGCATTTCCACTATGTGATGAGCTTGGGTGCCGTCTTTGCGATCTTTGCGGGGATGTATTTCTACTTCGCGAAAATGACCGGTCGCCAATATTCCGAGTTCTGGGGCAAGGTTCACTTCTGGATGTTCTTCATCGGCGCCAACCTGACCTTCTTCCCGCAGCACTTCCTGGGTCGTCAGGGCATGCCGCGCCGCTACATCGACTATCCCGAGGCGTTCGCGCAGTGGAACTATGTTTCGTCGATTGGTGCGTTCATCTCGTTCGCTTCGTTCCTGCTGTTCTTCGGCATCGTGATCTACGCCCTGCTGCGTGGCGCACGCGAGACCCGGCCCAACTACTGGAACGAGTATGCGGATACGCTGGAATGGACCCTGCCCACGCCGCCGCCCGAGCACACGTTCGAGCAGCTGCCCAAGCAGGAAGACTGGGACAAGGGCCACGCGCACTGATCTCGATCTGATCCAAAGAAACCCCGCCCAGGTGGCGGGGTTTTTCTTTGCCCTCACCTCGCGTTCGCCAAGTGCCCCGAAATCAGCTATGATGTGCGGACGGAACAGTCGGAGGGTCGGCAATGCCCGAGATCGACTTTTGGTATTCCATTGGCAGCACGTACAGCTTCCTGACCGTGATGCGTCTGGACGAATGGTGCGCCCAGCATGACGCCACGGTGAACTGGCGCCCGTTCAACGTGCGTACGGTGATGTCGGCCCAGCAGAATATTCCTTTTGCCGGAAAGCCTGTGAAATCGGCTTATATGTGGCGCGACATCGAACGCCGCTGTGCCAAGTACCACATCCACGCCAACCTGCCCGCGCCCTATCCGATTTCCAATCTGCCGCTGGCCAATCAGGTTGCGGTGCTTGGAATGATGGACGGCTGGGGCGTGACGTTCACCCAGACGCTATATCGCATCTGGTTCGAAGAAGGGGTGGAAGCCGGTAGCGAAAGTGCACTGTCCGAGGCGCTTTTGCGGTGTCAGCAGGACCCCCGACTGACCCTGGCGCGCGCGCAAGGCGACGACATCGTCGCGGCCCTTGAGGCCGAGACGGAAACCGCCGTCAAACTGGGTGTTTTCGGCGCCCCCAGCTTTGTTGTCCGGCAAGAGGTGTTCTGGGGTGACGATCGTCTGGATGACGCCCTATCCTGGTCTCGGGTCGGCCACGTCGTCTGATCAAAACCCGTCGACATGAGGCCGCGCTGCGCTATGTTCGCGGTATGCCCTACACGTGGAATCAGACCTCGGAAACCGAACAGGAACTGCGGCTTTGGCCGCATAACTCGCTGCCTCCGCGAGGGGCGATGATCACGATATTGTCGGTGTTCCTGTTTGGCCTGATCCCATTGCTGGCCACGCTTGGTTCCGTGATCCTGTGGGGGCTGCTGCCGTTTCTGCTGATCACTGTGCTGGGGCTGTGGCTGGCCATCAAGACCAACTACCGCGCCCGCAGTGTTTTCGAGGTTCTGACCCTGTCGGGCACACATGCGCGGCTGGTGCACCACACCCCCGGCAAAGAGCAGCACGAATGGTCTTGCAACCGCTATTGGGCGCGACCGGCGATGCACGAGAAAGGCGGCCCGGTGCCGCATTATGTCACCCTTGTCGGAGACGGGCGCGAGGTCGAAATCGGGGCGTTTCTGTCCGAAGATGAACGGATCACGCTTTATGACGAGCTGGTCCTAAGACTGCGCGAGCCGGTCGCGCAGTAGCAATTCACAGGGCCTAGTGCCTCAGCAATCGCCGTTTGAGGCTGCGCACAGGTGATCCTTGACCATCGGGCCGACCTTGCCGAAATCCATCCGGCCGGTATAGCGCGTCTTCAACTCGCCCATCACCTTGCCCATATCGCGGATCGAACCCGCGCCGGTTGCCGTGATGGCGGTTTGAATGGCCCTGCTGACCTCATCGTCATCCAGCTGTTTGGGTAGAAATTCCTCGATCACCTCGACTTCGCGAATCTCGCGTTCGGCCAGATCCAGGCGACCGCCCTCTTCGTAGGCGCGTGCGCTTTCCTTGCGCTGCTTGGTCATTTTTCCAAGGATTTCAAGAACCTCTGCGTCGCTGCATCCCTTTGCTTCTTCATTGTCGGACGCACGTGCCGCGATGTCGCGGTCTTTGATGGCGGCGTTGATCAACCGCAGCGTCGACAGACGCTCGGCTGCTTTGTCTTTCATTGCTTGCTTCAGGGCTGCATTCACCCGTGATCGCATATCCATTTGGCTTGTCCATCCCCATGACAAAGGAACCTCGACCATATCGAAACAAAAAGCCTGACACAACCGGGGGTGAATACAGTTAACCCATTGAAAAACAACAATAGCCTAAAAATTGAACAGACTTGACCCAGACGCGCAACCCCCTTAGGTATGCGCCGATTTACCCTACAGGAGAGTCGCGCCATGGCCCCGAATGCCCCGTCCAAGCCCACCGCATGTCTGGCTTTGGCCGATGGAACCCTGTTTTACGGCGCAGGCTTCGGCGCGACCGGGCAAACCGTGGCTGAGCTGTGCTTTAACACGGCGATGACCGGATATCAGGAGATCATGACCGACCCGTCTTATGCCGGGCAGATCGTAACCTTCACCTTCCCTCATATCGGCAATGTCGGCGTGAACCCCGAGGATGACGAAACCGGTGATCCGGTCGCCGCTGGCATGGTTGTGAAATGGGATCCGACCGAGCCATCGAACTGGCGCTCGACCGAGGAGCTCAAGGGCTGGCTGGCCCGCCGGGGGCGCATCGCCATCGGTGGTGTCGATACCCGCCGTCTGACCCGGGCCATCCGCCAGCAAGGTGCGCCGCATGTGGCGCTGGCCCATGATCCCGAGGGAAATTTCGACATTGGGGCGCTGGTGGCTGCCGCGCGCGGTTTTGCCGGGCTGGAGGGCATGGACCTGGCCAAGGAAGTCACCTGCGCCCAAAGCTATCGCTGGGATGAGATGCGGTGGGCCTGGCCGGATGGGTACCAGCGTCAGAAGGCCCCTGCCCACAAGGTTGTTGCCGTTGACTATGGCGCCAAGCGCAACATCCTGCGCTGCCTCGCATCCGCTGGATGTGATGTTACCGTTCTACCCGCAACCGCGACCGCAGCTGACGTGCTGGCACATCAGCCCGACGGTGTGTTCCTGTCGAACGGTCCCGGCGATCCGGCAGCAACAGGCGAATACGCCGTACCGATGATCAAAGAGATTCTGGAGACGACAGACCTGCCTGTGTTCGGCATCTGCCTTGGACACCAGATGCTGGCGCTGGCGCTGGGAGGTCAGACGGTCAAGATGAACCACGGCCACCACGGCGCGAACCACCCGGTCAAGGATCTGGACACCGGCAAAGTCGAGATCACGTCGATGAACCACGGTTTTGCTGTCGATGCGCAATCCCTGCCGGATGGCGTCGTGGAAACCCACCGGTCGCTGTTTGACGGTTCGAACTGCGGTATCCGCATGGCGGATAGGCCGGTTTATTCGGTCCAACACCACCCCGAGGCATCGCCCGGACCGCAGGACAGTTTCTATCTGTTCGAGCGCTTCGCCGAGGCCATGGAAAAGAAGAAAATTCAGGCATAACTGCTTGTCTGTGCAGTGTTAACCGGGTGTTAACCCTGATCGAACAACCCTGAGCGCAGGTAACTGCGCCAGGGTTTTGTTATGGCTGAGCTTGATCTTCTGGATTTCACGTCCGCCGCACCGATCCCCGCGCCCGGGTATCGGAAACCACTGGGCACCTGCCTGCTGGAAACCGGGGCTATCACCCGATCCCAGCTGGACCATGCGCTGAGCCAGCAAACCAGACAGAACGCACCGCTGGGAGAGATACTGGTCGGCGAAGGCTATGCCACCCGGCAGGACGTGTTGAGCGCGCTGTCTGCGCAATCCGGCTGGCAGATTGCCGATCTTGAACAGATCCCGCCGATGCCGGAACTGAGCGGGCTGATGCCGGTCGACTTCTGGCTGAAGCACAATGTCATCCCCTGGATGCGGATTGGCCCCCTTGTTCTGGTGGCCACTGCCCGGCCCGACCGGTTCGCAACCGTGACCGCCGGGATGCGGGAATGCGATTATTCCGTGATCCCGGTGCTGGCGGCATCCGATCAGATCGACCGCACGATTGCGCGGCAATTCTCGGGGACTTTGGCCAGATCGGCGGAAACGCGGGTTGATCCCGCACAAAGCTGCCGCAACTGGACCCTTAGGTCGCGCGTAGGGCCGTCGGTGGCCCTGTTGTGTGTGCTGGGGCTGTTTGCCATGTTTCCGGCGTTTGGCCTGCTGGCGGTGCTGGGCATGGCTGTGGGAACTTTAGTGCTTTTTGCAGCCTTTCGGATGGCTGGCACGCTGGCTTACCTTTGGCATCGCCTGAGAACGCAGCCGGACCACACCGAAGCTGCCATCACATTGCGGCAGCCCTGCGTGTCGATCATGGTGCCATTGTACAAGGAGCGCGAGATCGCGAACGCTCTGGTGCACAGGCTGCAGCGGCTGACCTATCCCAAGGCGTTGCTGGATGTCATCCTTGTGCTTGAGGAAAAGGATGACGTGACGCGCAATGCCCTTGCGCAGGTGAGCCTGCCCAGTTGGATGCGCATCGTCGAGGCGCCCGAGCTGAACGGGCTGACCACCAAGCCGCGCGCCATGAATTACGCTCTGGATTTCTGCCGGGGCGACTTCGTCGGCGTCTGGGACGCGGAAGACGCCCCACAACCGGATCAGATTGAGCGTGTGGTGGCGCATTTCACCCAGGCCGCGCCGGATGTTGTGTGCCTGCAAGGGGTTCTGGATTACTACAACCCGCGCAGCAACTGGCGGTCGCGCTGCTTTACCATCGAATACAACAGCTGGTTCCGCGTGATCCTGCCGGGGATCGCCCGCATGCGGCTGGTGGTGCCGCTTGGGGGCACCACGTTCTTTTTCCGTCGCGACAAACTGTTGGAACTGGGCGGCTGGGATGCCCACAATGTCACCGAGGACGCTGATCTGGGCGTAAGGCTGTGCCGGGCCGGGTACCGGACCGAAATGGTGGATACCACAACATATGAGGAGGCGAATTTCCGGGCCTGGCCCTGGGTCAAACAGCGCTCGCGCTGGCTCAAGGGGTTCATGGTCACGTATCTGGTGCATATGCGCAGCCCGCGAAAACTGTGGCGTGACCTTGGTGCCGTTAAATTTCTGGGCCTTCAGGCGTTCTTTTTGGGCACGTTGGGGCAATTTCTGCTGGCACCCATTCTCTGGGTATTCTGGCTGTCAAGCCTGGGGTTGGCCAATCCGATGGGGAATATTCTGCCGCATTCCATCTCAACCGCGCTGATCGGGCTGTTTCTGGTGGCAGAGGGGCTGAGTATCGGTGTTGGTCTGATCGCCGTATCCGCGCGTGAGCGGCGGTTTCTTTTGCCTTGGGTTCCGACGATGTTTCTGTATTTCCCGCTAGGCGTGATTGCCGGTTACAAGGCGTTGTGGGAATTGGCGACCAACCCGTTTTTCTGGGACAAGACCCAGCACGGACAGGCCAGCGAAGACGAGCCGCTGACCTGATAATCACTTGTCGCGGCGACTTGCGTCCTGTTTCAGGCGCGTCATGAACGCGATCGAGATATGATCCTTGAGCGCCCGCCCCGCCGCCTCTTCATCGCGCGCGGCAATGGCTTCGACGATGCCTTTATGTTCGCTCTGGGCAATCTCTCCGCGCCCCTGCACGGCCAGCGACGTGGTCGCCATCAAGGCCATAGTCCGGTGCACCAGATCAAGCTGCTGGACAAGGTAGCGGTTGTGCGAGGCCAGATGGATCTGTTCGTGAAAGCGCCGGTTGGCACGTGACAGCGCCATCGGATCGCCCACCAGCTTGTCATCTTCGAGAACCATGTCCTGAAGAACCCTGATCTCTTCTTCGGTGGCGTGTTTGGCAGCCAGCCGCGCGGCGAGCCCTTCCAGTTCGCGGCGCACGATATAAAGCTCGGCCATCTGGTTGTGGTCCAGCGACGCCACGATCAGTGACCGACCGTCCCGTTCCAGCAGAGACTGGGTTTCCAGGCGTTGCAACGCTTCGCGGATCGGGGTGCGCGACACCCCGAACCGTTCTGCCAGCTCGCTTTCCACCAGACGATCGCCGGGCTTGTAGACGCCGACATCAATGGCTTCGAGTATCAGGCTATAGGCATCCTTGGTGGGGGATCGGGTCTGGCTCATGGGGTATTCTGTCTCCTCGTTCGGACATGTCTATCCGTCTCTGGGGGCAGCAATCAAGTACGGCATTGAAATCACCCGGCCCGCGCCCTAAACCCAAGCCATGGTCAAACCGTCCTTCAGTCATGTCACGCAATGGGTGTTCGATCTGGACAACACCCTGTATCCGCCGCATATGCAGCTGTTCGATCAGATCGAAGTTCTGATGACGGATTATGTGGTGCAAGCCATCGGCGTGGACCGGGCCGAGGCCGACAGGCTGCGCGGGCAATACTGGCGCCAATACGGCACCACGCTGGCCGGGTTGATGGCCGAACATGATCTGGACCCCGAGCCCTATCTGCACGCGGTGCATCAGGTGGACATGAGCCATATGGACCCGGATGCAGAGCTGGCCGATCACATTCGCGCCCTGCCCGGACGGCGCATCGTCTACACCAATGGCAGCGCGCCCTACGCCGAGCGGGTCTTGCAGGCGCGCGGGCTTTCGGGGCTGTTTGATGCAATCTATGGCGTCGAACATGCCGGGTATCGGCCCAAGCCCGAGAAAGCCGCCTTTGAAGCCATCTTTGCACAGGATGGCATTCAGGCTGACAAGGCCGCGATGTTCGAGGACGACCCGCGTAATCTGGCCGCCCCGCATGAGATGGGAATGCGCACGGTTCATGTCGCCCCGGACCCGCATGAGGCCGATCACATCCACCATCACACGGACGATCTGACCGCATTTCTGGCCCGCCTGCGGTAGCCTGTCACACTGCGACGATCCGTACGTTCTGCACCCGCATGCGCAGCCCTATATGCGCTGGAGCGACGAACAGAACGGAGAAGCCCCATGAGCGCGATCGATATGCCCGGACGCCTGCCGGTTTGGCAGCGCCTTTTCTTTGCAATTCCGGTTTTCGGGTGGCTGGCCCGCGACGCGGCCAACGGCAAGGCGGAGGACCTGTATTACACCGTCGGCGCGGTCCTCAGCATGTGGGGCTGTTCCGCCATGGTGTTTGGTCTTCCCGGCCTTTACATCCCTGCCCTGATGATGGTGCCGGTGATGTTCCTGGTCCTGATCCTGATCTCGCGCGGCTGAGATACGGGACAGGATGTCACTTGGCGCAGGGGGTGGAACCGAACTAGGGTCTGCCCGAGATGATGAGAGGCGCCATGACTGACAGTTGTGACATCCTGATTTCCGGCGGAGGAATCGCCGGTCTGACCGCAGCGGCGGCGTTTGGAACCGCCGGGTTTGACGTGGTGTGCGTAGATCCCGCGCCACCGATCACCGAACGGGATGTGGACGGGTCCGACCTGCGCACCACCGCCTTTCTGCAACCTGCGCGCGGCCTGCTGGAGCAATGCGGCCTGTGGGCGCGGCTGGATGCCCATGCGGCCCCCTTGCAGATCATGCGTATTGTCGATGCCGGGGGGGACGTGCCCGAACCCCGCGTCGTACGCGATTTCAACGCCGCTGACATTTCCGAGCAACCGTTTGGCTGGAACCTGCCCAACTGGCTGTTGCGCCGGGAAATGGTCGCGCGGCTGGCAGAGCTGCCGAATGTCGATTTCCGCCCCGGCACCGGCACCGTCAGCCTGTTCACCCGCACTGCCGAAGCCCGCGTTGGCCTGAGCGACGGCAGCCGCATCCGCTGCAAGCTGGTGCTGGCCGCAGATGGGTGCAACTCTCCCATGCGCGCGGCCGCCGGTATCAAAGTGCATACAACGCGGTATGGGCAGAAAGCGCTGGCGTTCGCGGTGACGCATCCCGTACCGCACGAGAATGTCTCGACCGAGATACACAGGTCTGGCGGGCCGTTCACATTGGTTCCGCTGCCCGATTGGCAGGGGCAGCCCTCGTCCGCCATTGTCTGGATGGAACGCGGGCCAAATGCCGTTGACCTTTTGACCCTTGATGCCGAAGCGTTTGAGACTGCGATGACAGAACGGTCCTGTGGCCTGTTTGGCCCCTTGAAGCTGGCATCGCGCCGGACCATCTGGCCGATCATCAGCCAGTCCGCGGAACGGCTGGCGGGTGAGCGCATTGCCCTGATGGCCGAGGCCGCGCATGTGGTGCCGCCGATCGGCGCGCAGGGGCTGAACATGTCATTGGGCGATCTGCGCTGCCTGCTGGATCTGGCGCAATCCCAGCCCGAAGGTCTGGGCGACGCGCAGATGCTGGACGCATATCACAAGGCGCGCCACACCGAGATCGAGATGCGGGTCAAAGGGATCGACCTGCTGAACCGCGCCTCGATGATCGAGGCGCGCCCGCTGCGGGATGCGCGCGCAATGGGGCTGAGCGCGCTTTATTCTCTGCCCCCTGTGCGCAAGACGCTGATGCAGATGGGCCTTGGCGTTCGCTAAGGCCCGGCCTGTTTACAGAACCTGATCCAGCACGCGTTTCAGGCGCGCGATGGTGGCGTCTACATCATAAAGCTTGTCCAATCCGAACAGGCCCAGACGGAAGGTGCTGAAGCCTTCGGGTTCGTCACATTGCAGCGGCACCCCGGCGGCAATCTGCATCCCCAGAGCGGCAAATTTCTTGCCGTTCTGGATTTCGGGGTCCGAGGTGTAGCTGACCACAACGCCGGGTGCGCCGAAACCGTCAGCCGCCACCGAGACAATGCCATACTCCTTCAACATCGCCCGCACGCCGTCGCCCAATGCCCATTGCGCCTTGCGCAGCTTTTCGAACCCGTATCCCCTGGTTTCTGCCATGGTGTCGCGGAAAGCCAGCAGCGCATCGGTGGGCATCGTGGCGTGATAGGCGTGACCGCCATTTTCATAGGCCTGCATGATCTGGCGCCACTTTTTCAGGTCGATGGCGAAACTGTCCGAGCTTGTCTGTTCCAGACGCGCCTCGCCCCGTTCGGACAGCATGACCAGACCGGCACAAGGCGATGCGCTCCAGCCCTTTTGCGGGGCCGAGATCAGGACGTCGACGCCGGTGGCTTTCATATCCACCCAGGCACACCCGGATGCGATGCAATCCAGTACCATCAACGCACCCACCTCATGCGCCGCGCTGGCCAGGGCGGTCACATAGTCATCCGGCAGGATGACACCTGCCGCCGTTTCAACATGCGGTGCGAACACAACACCGGGTTTCTGTTCGCGAATCGTTGCGACGACCTCGTCAATCGGTGCGGGCGCAAAGGGGGACGGGCTGGTATTGCCGGTCTCGCGCGCCTTCATCACGGTGGTCGAGCTGGTCAGGGCGCCGCTTTCGATGATCTGGCTCCAGCGGTATGAAAACCACCCGTTCCGAACCACAAGGACTTCCGCCCCGCGCGCGAATTGCCGGGCGACCGCTTCCATCGCATAGGTGCCACCGCCCGGAATGACGGCCACCCCGTCTGCCTTGTACACCTCTTTCAGCATGGCAGAGATGTCGCGCATTACCCCCTGAAACTTTTGGGACATATGGTTCAGCGAGCGATCGGTGAATACGACCGAGAATTCTTCGAGCCCGTTCGGGTCAACGTTTTTCAGCAAGGCAGGCATATGGCGTCCTTTCAATATCGTCAGTGCAGTCTTGGTCTCTTTACCTTGGCCAGTAAAGCCATTTCGCGACAAATAGTGACGCCACGGAATGCGGGTAAAATCGGCCTGTTTGGTGCTGTAGGACGCTGGGAACACAAGAAAATGACGCCAACCAGTGTCACTTCCCCTTTACACTTCTGCTTGCTTCTGAACAGATGCGCACACTTTTTACTTGAAGGGATATTTTTCCTGTGACGATTCATAAGCGTATTAACTTCCAGTCCGTTCGAGATGAAGTAAAACGACGTATTGAAAGCCGCGTGTGGCCTCAGGGATCTTTGCTACCGACCGAAACGCAACTGGCGGAAGAATTCAATTGCGCCCGCGCGACGGTGAACCGCGCCCTCAGGGAACTGGCCGATCAGGGTTTCATCGAACGCAAGCGCAAAAGCGGTACGCGGGTCAAGAAAGAACCCAGCAAACACGCCAAGCTGGAATTCTCGCTGGCGCGACAGATGGTCGAAAGCCAGAATGCCGCCTATCGCTATGCGCTGGTGGAACGGACTGTCGAGGCCTGCCCCCGCTGGCTGTCCTCTCAGCTTGATGTCCCCGCCGAGACGCGGGTTCTGCATGTCGTTTGCATGCATTACGCGGACAACCGCCCGTTCCAGCTTGAAGAGCGCTGGATCAATATCGGAACCGTCCCCGATGTGGAAAAGGCCGACCTGACCCAGCAAGGACCGCATGAGTGGCTGTTGAATGCCGCTCCGTTCAACGATGCCGAGGTTGCGTTCTGCGCGATTTCCGCTGATGCAAGGCTGGCGGAATTCATGGGAACCACGGCGGGCGCGCCGATGATCCAGATGGAGCGCACCACATGGAAAGAAGACAAACCGATTACGTTTGCCCGCCTGACCCATCATCCCGGATATTACATCCGCACCAGATACTAAGGCAGGTCACCCAATCGGTCCCGGCAGCCGTTCCTCGCTCAGCAGAACATTCGCTTCGACATCGCCTGCGCCGGGCAGCGTCATGATCCGGCGCCGCAACACGCGTTCGAAATCGGACAGGTCCCGCGCCACGACGCGCAAACGGTAGTCGTACAGACCCAGAACATGCTCGACAGTCTGAACTTCAGGGATGGCGCTGACGGCGCGTTCGAAATCCTCAAGGCTGATCTGGCCCTTGCGCGCCAGCTTGACCCCCAGAAACACGGTCACGCCAAAGCCGAGCGCCTCGGCATTCAGGCGCAACCTTCGGCCCTTGATGATCCCGGCGTCCTCCAACCTGCGGATACGCCGCCAGGTGGCGGGTTGAGACAGATTGAACCTCCGACCCAGGGCACCCGCGCTTTGGGTGGCGTCCTGTTGCAGCGCACGCAGCAGACGGCGGTCAATCTCGTCCAACTCGATCATACCGGCAACACCTCGTCCCGCTTGACTCGCGCGATATGCATCAGCGCTTCGATATCGGCGATATGCGGCAGGGTCAGGATCCGGTCCCGATAAAGCTGCTGATAGTGCTTCATATCCCGCGCTATGACCGACAGGCGGACATCCACCCGGCCCAGAAAGGTCTGGATTTCGATCACCTCGGCCACGTTGCGGGCCTCTTCCATAAACTCGTCAAAGGCGCGGGCCTGTGTCTTGTCCAAGGTGATCCGAAGCGACACTTCGACAGCATAGCCCATTGCGGCCCAGTCGATCACCGCCTCCTGCCCTTCGATGATCCCGGCCGCCTGCATCTTTTCCAGCCTGCGCCAACAGACGCCAGCGCTGATCCGGCACAGATCGGCAAGTTCCGCGGTGGTCAGGCTTGGGTTGGCCTGAAAATGGCGCAAAATGCGCCGGTCGATATCGTCAAGCATGATTTTTTCGGTATTTTCCGTTTCCAAGAATTATTCTTCATCTTTTTCACAAATACTCAAGCCCAACCCTATCGCCAATCGGACGCCCGGCAGGTAGAACCGCCCCAACCAAACCAGAAAGGACCGGCAAAATGCGCGTCTATTACGATCGCGATTGCGACATCAACCTGATCAAAGACAAGAAAGTGGCTATCCTGGGCTATGGCAGCCAGGGTCACGCCCACGCGCTGAACCTGCGCGACTCGGGCGCCAAGAACCTGGTCATCGCCCTGCGCGAAGGCTCGCCCTCGGCCAAGAAAGCCGAAGCAGAAGGTCTGGAAGTGATGGGCATTGCCGAAGCGGCTGCCTGGTGCGACGTCATCATGTTCACCATGCCCGACGAATTGCAGGCCGAAACCTACAAGAAATACGTTCATGACAACATCAAGCCGGGCGCGGCCATCGCCTTTGCCCACGGCCTGAACGTCCATTTCGGCCTGATCGAGCCGAAGGACGGCGTTGACGTCATCATGATGGCCCCCAAAGGCCCCGGTCACACCGTGCGTGGCGAATACACCAAAGGCGGCGGCGTGCCCTGCCTGGTCGCGGTTCACAACGATGCAACCGGCAAGGCGCTGGAAATCGGCCTGTCCTACTGCTCGGCCATCGGTGGCGGCCGTTCGGGCATCATCGAGACCAACTTCCGCGAAGAATGTGAAACCGACCTGTTCGGCGAACAGGCCGTTCTGTGCGGTGGTCTGGTCGAACTGATCCGCTGCGGCTTTGAAACTCTGGTCGAGGCCGGTTACGCACCCGAGATGGCCTATTTCGAATGTCTGCACGAAGTGAAGCTGATCGTTGACCTGATCTATGAAGGCGGCATCGCCAACATGGATTACTCGATCTCGAACACGGCCGAGTATGGCCAGTATGTCACCGGTCCGCGCATCCTGAAATACGACGAGACCAAAGCCCGCATGAAAGCGGTTCTGGACGACATCCAGCAGGGCAAATTCGTCCGTGACTTCATGCTGGAAAACGCCGTTGGCCAGCCGACCATCAAAGCGTCGCGCCGCGCCAATGACGAGCATATGATCGAAGAGACCGGCGCCAAGCTGCGCGGCATGATGCCGTGGATCTCGGCCGGCAAGATGGTCGACAAAGAAAAGAACTAAACCTGACCGATGTCAGGCAAAGGGCGGCCCAAGCGGTCGCCCTTTTTCATTTTAAGACCGCTTTGGCAAAGCATTCGCACAGCACGAAATCCCATCCCGTATCGTAGCCGCCGCGCTTTTCGGGCGCTTCCCCCGCCCAGACGTCCCAGCCGGAATGCGTCAGGGTGACTTTGGCCTGCCCCGAACCACAATCCTCAAAACGCACATCGACGCGCGTTGGAGACTCCCTGCTGGTGCCCGGATGCCAGGTGAATGCCACGGATTGGCCGGGATCAATTGCCAGCACCTGACCCCAGTCGGCACGGGTTCCGTCGAACATGACCTCATAGACCGCGCCACCGATCCGGGGTTCAATAACCACGTCCCTTGCCGGTTGTCCCTGCGATGCGGAAACCGCGTGGCTGTCCAGCGGCCACCATGTCCCGATGCGGTTGACGAAGATGTCGAAAGCGCGCGCAGCAGAGGCACTTACGACAATTGTCTTGACTATCGGGTCTGTCATGGCCTCTCTCCCGCTCTGTTCACCTCATCTGCAAAGCTGTTCATCACGTCGCTCCAGTAACGGTCGAGCCATCTGCGCAGCTCTGCCAGCCCCTCGGGGCGCACCGCATAGATCCGGCGCGTCCCTTTCGCGTGGCATGTCACCAGCCCAGCATCAGACAGCACCTTGAGATGTTGTGAGACGGCCGGTCGGCTTACTGGCAGCTTTGACGCAAGTTCACCTACTGCCTGAGGCTGGCTGGCGACGGCTTCGAACACCTGCCTGCGGGTCGCATCGCCCAAAGCTGAAAATGTCATATCGTAAGTCATTGCTTACGGTAAGTGGAAACTAACATAAAGTCAAGATCAGCCCGTGACACCGGCGCGCACGCGGGATAAGGGGATGGAATGGTTGAACAACCCACGAAGCAGGACTGGAGCGGCGTTTTCACGCTGGGGCTTATTTGGGGCGGCACATTCATGGTCGTCGCGATGGCATTGGAAGGCTATGGCCCGATTACCGTGGCGACATCGCGCACCACTTTGGGTGCGGTGACATTGCTTGTCCTGATGCGGATCACCGGGCGCCGTATGCCGGTTTTGACACCCGCGCTGACAACATCAATCCTGCTGATTGGCGTGTTGTCGACTGCGGTGCCTTTCATGCTGCTCAGCTGGGGGCAGCAATATGTACCCTCGGCCTTTGCAGGGCTGTCCATGGCCGCAATTCCGCTGATGGTGCTGCCGCTGGCGCATTTCTTTTCCGATGAGCCGCTGAACCTGCGTCGGTTTCTGGGCGTATGCCTTGGGTTTTCCGGCGCATTGGTCCTGATCGGACCCGGTCTGGCAAAGCTGGGTCAAGGGACCGAGCCGCTGGCGCAGCTGGCCTGTATCTCTGCCGCCCTCTGCTATGCCTCGACATCGATTCTGACACGACGCTGCCCGCCGGTCGAGCCGCTGGCGCTGGCCGCGCTGACCCTGCTGGTCGGCGCTGTTCTGCTGGTGCCCATCATGCTGCTGGTCGAAGGTGTCCCTACTTGGCAGGGCAACCGCCCATCGCTGGCCCTGATTGTCCTTGGGCTGATCCCCACAGCTTTCGCCAATTTGCTGCGGGTTTCGATCACCCGCAGCGCCGGATCGGTGTTTTTGACGCTGGTGAATTATCAGGTGCCGATCTGGTCGATGGTGTTCGGGGCCTGGATCCTGTCCGAGGCCCTGCCCCTGCGGTTCTACGTCGCCCTGGCCCTGATCTTGACGGGCATGGCCATCAGCCAATGGTTCAGCCTGCGCAGGGTTCTGTTCGGGCGCTAGCCTGCGGCGGCTTCGACCTCGGCCACGATACTGTCGACGACCTGTACCAGCAGCGCGTCATCCTCGCATTCGGCCATAACGCGGATCAGCGGCTCGGTGCCGGATTTGCGGATCAGCAACCGGCCCTGCCCGTTCAGCCGCGCCTCGGCATCGGCAATGGCAGCTTTAACGCTTTGAACTTCAAGCGGAGTTTGACCGTTGGCATAGCGGACGTTCTTCAACAGCTGCGGCACGGTTTCGAACTGCTTGGACAGGTCCGAGGCTTTGCGACCAGACAGAACCATCTCGGCCAGGAAATGCAGGCCGGCCATCAGGCCGTCACCGGTGGTGGCATAATCGCTCATCACGATATGACCGGATTGTTCACCGCCCAGGTTGAAGCCGCCTTCGCGCATGCGCTCGACCACATAGCGGTCGCCGACAGCCGTGCGTTCCAGTCGCATGCCGTGTGACGAGAGGTGCCGTTCGAGCCCCAGATTGGACATCACCGTGGCCACAAGGGCATCGCCTTTCAACTGCCCGGATTTTTTCCAGGCCGTCGCTAGCAGCGCCATAAGCTGATCGCCATCGGCGATCTGACCGGTCTCGTCGACGATAACAACCCGATCCGCGTCGCCGTCCAGACAGACACCAACGTCAGCGCCATGCGCCACGACGGTTTCGGCGGCCAGTTGCGGCTTGGTCGATCCGCAGTTGAGGTTGATGTTCTTCCCATTGGGCGAAATCCCGATCGGGATCACGTCTGCACCCAGTTCCCAAAGAACCTCGGGCGCGGTGCGGTGGGCGGCGCCATTGGCACAGTCGATCACCACCTTGAGACCATCCAGACGCACATCGCGCGGCAGCGAGGATTTTACACGCTCGCCATATCTGAACCGGGCGTCATCAACACGACGCGCCCGTCCGATATTCTGGGCCTGAGCAGGCCGGACACCTTCGTCGATCAGCTTTTCGATGTCGATCTCGGCCTGATCGGACAGTTTATAACCGTCGGGGCCAAAGAACTTGATGCCGTTGTCCTCTGCCGGGTTGTGGCTGGCCGAGATCATGACACCCAGATCGGCCCGCATCGACCGCGTCATCAGGCCCACCGCAGGCGTCGGAACCGGTCCTAACAACAGCACATTCATTCCCGTTGACGTCAGACCGGCGGTCAGCGCGTTTTCCAGCATATAGCCGGACAGGCGTGTGTCCTTGCCGATGACGACCCGGTGCACACCGGTCGCATCACGCCGGAAATAGCGCCCCACCGCAGCCCCGATGCGCAACGCCATTTCCGCCGTCATCGGATGCGTGTTGGCCGTGCCCCGCACCCCGTCGGTTCCGAACAGCTTGCGCATTGGTGTCACTCCGTGATTTTCCGTGAGACCGGATTACCGGACAGCGGCCCATAGACGCAAGGCCTGAGCGGTCTCGGCGACGTCGTGAACGCGAATGATCTGCACGCCCTGAGACAATCCGGCCAAAGCCACAGCAATTGAACCCGGCGCGCGGGCAGTCTTGTCAGGCTCCCGTCCAATTGTTCCGATAAAGCCCTTGCGGGACACGCCCAGCAGGATCGGGCAGCCAAGCCCGTGAAACAGGCTGAGATTGCGCAGCAAGGTCAGGTTGTGATCCTCGGTCTTGCCGAAACCGATACCTGGATCGACGATGATCAGGTCGCGCCGAAGCCCCAAGCTTTCCAGCAGAGCGATCTGGGTTTCGAGGAAGTCATAAACATCCAGCAACACGTTGTCGTAGCTGGGGTTTTCCTGCATCGTGGCTGGATCACCCTGCATATGCATGACGCAGACCGGTGTGCCCTTGTCGGCGCAAAACGGTGCCAATTCGGGATCGAAAGTGAACCCCGAGACATCGTTGACCAGCCCCGCGCCCGCCGCACACGCCGCTTTGGCGACGCTGGCTTTGCGGGTGTCGATTGAAATCAGGGCATCCGTTTGTGCGCGAATCGGCTCGATCACCGGGCGGGTGCGGGCAATTTCCTGATCTGCCGGAATGAAATCCGCGCCCGGGCGCGTTGATTCCCCGCCAATATCCAGAATGGTGGCTCCATGCGCCACCATCCTTGCAGCGGCATCGCGGGCGGCCTCGACGGAACTGTGAACACCCCCGTCCGAGAAACTGTCAGGCGTGGTGTTGAGAATGCCCATGATGTGCGGCACCTGCATATCCAGCCTGGCGATGGGTGCGCGCGGGCGGGTCAACCGCTCCAGTGCCCCACCGGGAATATCCGATGCTGCCATGATCTGCGGTGCGGTATCGCGCCCAAGCGCTTCGACATGGGTAAACCACAGGGGCTGACCGGCCAGAGAATACGCGCCAGCGGGCCGGGTCTGGCCGTGCTGAACCAGCGGTCTGAAATAGATGCTCACAATTCGGCCTGATCCACGGCCACAGCCCGCAGGGGGGTTTTGGGCGTTTTCGGCAATTCGCCGCCGATGACCATCATTTCGCTGGCTTCAAAGGTCGCCGCAAACCATGCAGCCAAAGCCACGGCGTCGGAGGGCGCGGCGGACGGACCATCCACCGCGTCCAGCACGATCTTGGACGGGGCCCAGACACAGATCTGGCCGTTCTTCATGGCCCAGTCCAGTTCCGTCCGGGTTGAAACCACCTTGCAGCGGTGATCGCGCGCGGCCAGAACCCACGCGTTCTGCTCGATCGCCAGCAGGTCAATCCGGCGCTGTGTCATTGCGTGGCCGGTTTGCGGCGCAGCCAGGTCTGACGCCCCCACACACAGGATCAGCGGGCGCTGTCGGTTCTGCAACTGGTCGATCCACCCGGTCAGATTGTCCGACGCGATAGCGTCATTCGACAAGTAGACCAGACGGGGATGCGGGCGATCTTCCTCGGTCACGTCGTGATGAACCGAGTCTTTCCCCCGCACGATCTCGACCCCGAGAGCGCCTGGGCCGCGATCCAGTTTTTCGATGCGAACAAAGACCCTTACAGCCTGTGGTTCATGCAAGATACGTTCGGCTACACGCTCGGCCAGGGTTTCAAGCAGGTTCAGACGCTCGGCCGCGAGTTCATAGGCAATGGATTCCGTCACCCGGTCATAAGACAGGATGCGATCCACATCGTCGTCAATAGGGTCGGTCAGAGGCCGGACTTCGACCACGATATTGAAACAGATCCGCTGGGTTGTTCCCCGCTCGGCCTGAAACGCACCGATTTCAACCTCGACAATATGGTCGCGCAGGGAAATGCGGTCCAGCGGCCCTCGGGGCGAGGTCGCCTCGGACCGTTCGGTCGGGTGCGCAAATGCCAGTCGGATTTCAGAACTCATGGGTCCGGCCTTTTCGGCTTGTTGCAGGGCTTGCCCTCTATAGGCGTTGCAAGGGCCTATAACATTCAAACAAACGCCATTCCAACCGCCGAATGCGGCGTCAGGTGACGCGAAACCAGCTCATCATACCCGAAGCGGCATGTCCCAGCATATGGCAATGCAACAGCCAGTCCCCCGGATTATCCGCGACCAGAGCGATCTGGCGGGTTTGTCCGCGATCAACCAAAACAGTATCGCGCCACGGGCCAAGCGATCCGTCCGGCTGGATCAGTCGGAAGTGGTGACCGTGCAAATGCATGGCATGTGGAAAGACTGTTTCATTGACGAACTCGATCCTGTGAAGACCCCCGGTCCGGGCATCCAGAAACGGTTCGGACGGGCGTTCCGCATAACCGTTCAGGGCCCAGAACCGGCCCAACTGCGCCAGTTCTTGGCCTGACAATTCTGTGTCCCCGATCCGGGCGCTGTCCAGCCAGCGCATCGCCCCGCCTTGCAGGGACATCCGGTGCGATGGTGCGGATGAGACATCCTCGATGACTGGCAAAGGGTTGGGCGGCAACGCTGACACGCCTTGTCGCGGCGCAGGTGCGAAGGGTTCGTCAACATCAAACCGAACGATGCCAAAGGCACCATCGCGCTCAACGCTCACCAGACTTGCCGTATCGCCCGCAGCCACGACATCCACAACAAGATCGATGCGTTGTGCGGGGGCGATTGGGAAAGCCCCAGACAATGGGATCGGCGTTTCCAGTGGCATACCGTCAAGAGCGACGATCCAACCAGACAACCCGTCAAGATTCAGGTCAAAAATCCGCGCGTTGGAGGCGTTGATCAGGCGTAGCCGGAGACGGTCGTTCCGTCGCGCCTCAACGCGAGGGTCAAGGGATCCGTTGACAGTGATGATATTCCCCAGCCGACCAGCATGGCTGAGATCATGGCCATTGTCGAAATCATCCGTGATCTGAGCGGTTTCCGGATCAAGCCGCCAGTCGTCCAGCATCAGCACCAGATCCTGATCCACATCGGGGGCAGCAGTTTCTTCGACGATCAGCGGCCCGTAAAGCCCGCGCGCAACCTGTTCCATCGACTGGTTATGCGCATGATACCAATAGGTCCCTGCGTCGGGAACGACGAAGGAGTAATCAAAGCTTGCGCCCGTCTCGACCGCGTCCTGCGTCAGGCCGGGCACGCCGTCCATGGCGTTTTCGATGCGAATGCCGTGCCAATGGACCGACGTGGCTTGCGGAAGCTGGTTCATCAGGGTGCGCTGGATGCGGTCGCCCTGCCTGACACGCAGTTCAACGCCGGGGACAGACCCGTCATATGTCCAGACTTCCGTTTCAGGATAACTTTCTGGCGCGATCGGGTGTTTGGCTACACGCGCATTAAGCGGTGCAAAACCCGCGCTGGCCACACGCGGCATCAGCAATGCTGCGGCGGCGGATTGCAAAAGGTGTCTGCGGTTCAAAATCATCACGGGCCTCCTGGCCCGCAATATAGGGTGCAACCTGCCCCACGCCAGCAAGCTTCCAGCGCGGGTGCGTCAATCAGTTGCTCGCTGTCCGGTAGTTGTGACGGTAAAAAACATGCACGCCGATTTTCGCGGTCTGTTTATAGACCCGCGACCAGGACGGGCGCACCGACGTCGTGTGATAGTGTGTTGCCCCTTCGGTCAACTCATTTGCCACGCCATCAATGGCTGCCCGCGCGACTTTCGCCACACGCTCATACGCCTTTTTCTCGTGGATGACTTCCTTGCGGCCATCGCAGGTATACGTGAACTGGCACTGGTATTTCTTGCCGGTCCCCTGATGGATCACCCCGCACAGGGAATCCGGGAAACGGCTGCTTTTGACCCGGTTCAGGATCACCTCGGCAACCGCGAACTGGCCGCGCACGCTTTCGCCGCGCGCCTCGAAGTACAGGGCTTCGGACAGGCATTTCCAGTTTTCACCACCGGAGGCCTTTGGTTGCTGGTCAAGCCAGTCTTTGGAGAAGGACACTTCGACAGGTTCAGCCGCCTTGCGGGGCTGGAACAGCTTGAAATAGTCCCGAAAACTTTGCGCTGGCAGCTCGCTGCGGGCGACAAGTTCTTGTTTTGCAGTATCAGTCGCTTCCTTCTCAGCGAAGGATGCACTCGGCAGAACGGTTGCCGCCACTGCGGCAACAGCCAATATGTAACGTAGCATCAGATAACCTCGCACAGGCACATCACGCGCCTTACCCTCCCCCGGCGGGCGCGACGAGGCTGATACCCCAGACTGACGCAAAGGTCCAGTATCTTGAAAAAAGCAAGTGGAAAATCGCCCGTAGCGAAAATATTTTTCGCCTACGAGTGACCGTATAACCCACTATTCCTTGGGGTCCGGCGCGGTGTCAACCCCCAAGTCTGGAGGAAATCGCCAGTTGAGCGGCAGCCAGCCGAGCGACCGGAACCCGGAACGGTGAGCATGACACATAGTCGAATCCAAGATCGCGGCAAATGGCGATTGATTCGGGGTTCCCGCCGTGTTCGCCACAGACCGAAAGGGTCACATCCGGCTTCGCGGCACGCCCGCGTTCCGCCCCGAGTTTCAGCAGCTCGCCCACCCCGTCCGGATCAAGGACATGGAACGGATCTTCGGTAAAGACCCCCTGCCGCACGTAAGCGGACATGAAACGACCGGCATCGTCGCGGGACAGGCCGTAGGTCATCTGCGTCAGGTCGTTCGTTCCAAAACTCATGAAAGCAGTCTGTGGCGCGATCTCTTCCGCGCGCAGACAGGCGCGTGGCGTTTCGACCATGACGCCCAGCCGATATTCGAACTTCTGCCCGCGTTCCGATTCAACGGCGGCGGCGACCGAGTCGATGCGGGATTTGACCAGTTCAACCTCGCGCTTGGCGGATACCAGCGGGATCATCACTTCGGGCACCACCGGAGCACCGTTTTTTCGGGCGTCAAGCGTGGCTTCAAAAATCGCGCGCGCCTGCATGTCGTAGATCTCGGGTACGGTGACACCCAGACGAACGCCGCGCAGGCCCAGCATGGGGTTGTATTCGGTCATCGCCTCAACCCGGCGTTCGACGTCGGACACGGGCAGGTCCAGCGCCTCGGCCAACTCCCGTTGCCCGGTGCGCGTTGTCGGCAGAAATTCATGCAAGGGTGGATCGAACAGGCGGATGCAGACAGGCTGACCTTCCATGATCCTGAACAGCTGAACGAAATCCTCGCGCTGCATCGGAAGCAGGCGTTCCAGCACCGCCGCCCTGCCCGCCGAGGTTTGCGCAAAGATCATTTCGCGCATCACGATCAGACGACCGGGGTCAAAGAACATGTGTTCGGTCCGGCACAGACCGATCCCCTGGGCCTGAAAGTTCCGGGCCGTCTGCGCATCAGCCGGTGTGTCGGCATTGGCGCGGATTTCGATGTCACGCTCGGCATCGGCCCAGCCCATCAGCGTCTGGAAACAGTCATCCAACGCGGCCTCGAGCATGGCGGGCTGACCGGCCAGCACCTGACCCGAGCTGCCATCAATGGTGACAATATCGCCGGTTTTGAATACCCGGCCATCCGGTGCGGTCAGCATCTTGTCTTTCGTCTGAAACCGCATTTCCGAGGCCCCGACGATACAGGGCAGACCCAATCCGCGCCCGATCACGGCCGCGTGGCTGGTCATGCCGCCTTTTTCCGTCAGAACCGCAACGGCGGCGTGCATCCCGCGCACATCCTCGGGCGAGGTTTCCCGGCGCACCAGAACACATGCCTCGCCACGGGCGGCACTGGCCTGTGCTTCGGCCGAGGTAAACACGATCTTGCCGGTCGAGGCACCGGGGCTGGCACCAATGGCCGTGGTCAGCACATCGCGTTGCGCATCGGGGTGGACCTGACGGTGCAGTAGTTCGTTCAGCGCGTGCGGGTCGACACGCATCACCGCCTCTTGCGGCGGTATGATACCGTCTTCGGCAAGACGTACGGCAATGCGCATGGCCGCGCGGGCCGATCGCTGCACCCGGACACCATCCAGAATATGCACGGTGCCGTCCTGAATGACGAATTCGACCTGCATCTCTTCGCGCAGTTTCTCGCGCATCAGCGCGGCCTGAGCCTTGACCTCGGCGAAAGCATCTGGTGCGACCTCTTCCAGCGATGGGCCGCGCGGGTCTTTTTCCAGAAACAGGGCTGCCACATCTTCACCCAGCGCATCGCGCCCCTGACTCTGGCTTAGATAGCGGCCGGTGATTTGTGGCATTCCGGTCGTGGAATCAACCAGTTGCAGAACGCCAGATCCGCATTCGCCTTTCCCGACGCCGGGGATCATCTCTTGGATGACCAACCCAAGCCCGGCATCTGCGGGTGCCCCCTTGGCCTGCCGCAGCAAGCGCGCGGACGTCCCGTCCCATGCACGCGCCATCGAGCGCAGAACGCCGATCAGCTGTTCGCCCCTGTCCTGCGGAAAGACCTCGTCGGTTTCATCCTCGTAGGCGCGCAGCGAGTGGCGCAACCCCTCGCGGCCATCAGCTTCGATGTCATCGAACACATCCGCATCCAGCCGTGCCACGTGGATCGCATAGCTTTGAACGAACCGCAGATACAGAGCTGCGGCGGCCTCGGCGCCCATGGTGTCGGACAGGTCGACATAGCGCGCGTCGTTCATTCCGATATTGAGAACCGCGCCGGGGCCGCCCCAATCGGGATCTTCGGAACTGGGTCGGACGCATAGCAACGAGGTCGGGTCGAACTGTTCGAGGATCGCCGCAATATCCGGGATCGCCCCTTCTGCAATCTGGTGAACGGCATCAAATGACAGCGCAACGGTTCGGGGCACCGGCAGGTCCAGCCGGACCAGACGTTGCAAACATTTGGCCCGCCCGCCATGTGTATGGGCGGTGACAGGCGCATCGGATGTAATGAGCGTTGTATTCGGATTATTCTGCACTGCAGCACCTTTTGGTTTGTCTGCAGCATAGGCGCTTGCGCCCTTCACGCAAGTGCGTTGTGGGCGCGCCTGCCAGTGCGCCCAGTCGTTTACCCTTCGATCCGGGTCAGATCGGCCACGCTGGAGCAGATCTGCCGGATCTGGCTGAGAAGGTTCAGCCGGTTGCGGCGAACAATGTCATTGTCGGTGTTGACCTGCACATCCTCAAAGAACGCATCCACCGGCCCGCGCAGCCCCGCCATGGCGGCCATGGCCGTGGGGAAATCTTCGGATTTCAGCGCGGGTTGGATTTGCGCATGTGCTGCATCCAAAGCGGCAAACAATGCCTTTTCGCTGTCGGTCTCGGCGAATTTCACATCCGCACCGTAGGAATATTCCACCCCGTCCTTTTCTTCGGCCTGGGTCAGGATGTTGTTGGCGCGCTTGAAGCCCTGCACGAGGTTTTCGCCATCTTCAGTCGCGATCACCGCGTTCAGCGCGCGGGCGCGTTTCACCAACAGGTTGAGATCATCATTGCCGTCCATCGCGATACAGGCGTCAATGACGTCGTGACGGATGCCTTCGTCGCGGAGGAAGACCTTGAGGCGGTCGTGGAAGAAGGAAAGGAGATCGTCGGATGCGTCGGGGATCTTCTTTTCAAGGCTCAGGAAATCGGCACCCGACAATTCTCCCAGCCTTTCCTTGACAGTCTGGAAGGCTGCGCCAAACACGCCATGATCTGCGATTTCATCCAACAGTTCGTCAACATTTTCAGCCGCCAGCGCCTCGTTTGCAGCGCTTTCAGCACGCAGCAGCTGTCTGTCGAAAAACTGATCCAGATGCAGACGCAGGTCATTGTCGAGCACCAACCGGATAACCCCCAGCGCCGCACGGCGCAAGGCAAACGGGTCTTTCGAGCCAGTAGGCTTTTCATCAATCGCCCAGAACCCGGTCAGTGTGTCCAGCTTGTCGGCCAATGCAACGGTCACCGACAGCGGAGCAGTGGGGACATCATCCGACGGCCCCAAAGGCGAGTAGTGCTCTTGCGCGACGGCGGCCACGGCGGCATCTTCACCTGCCGCTTCGATGTAATACCGCCCCATAAGGCCCTGAAGCTCAGGGAATTCGTAGACCATTTCCGAGCTGAGGTCGGCCTTGGCCAGGCGCGCGGCTTTTTCAGCCTGATCGGCATCGGCACCGGTTACTGGTGCCAGTTCGCGGGCCAACGCGGCGATACGACCGATCCGGTCGGCCTGCGTTCCCAGTTTGTTGTGGAAGGTGACGTTCTCCAGCGCGCGGGTCCATTGTGCAATGTCCGATTTGGCGATGCGCAGGTCATTTTCCCAAAAGAACTTGGCATCGGCAAGACGGGCTGACAGCACTTTCTGATTGCCCGCCAGAATGGTCGCGCCATTGTCCGCGGTTTCGCGGTTCGCAACAGTGACGAACCGTTCAATCCGGCCCGTTTTGGGATTGCGGACCGAGAAGAACTTCTGGTGTTCTTTCATCGAGGTTTGCAGCACCTCGGGCGGCAGGTCGAGGAATTCGTCGTCAATCTGTCCCATCAGAACGACCGGCCATTCGACCAGCCCGGCGACCTCGGCCAGCAGGCCCTTGTCTTCGACCAGTTCAAGACCGGCGGCAAAGGCCATGTTCTGGGCGTCGTTCCAGATGTGCCGGGCGCGTTCCTCGGGGGACAGGACGACAAAAGCCCGCTTCAGCTTGGCCGCGTAATCGTCGAAAGACGTGACCGAAAAGCGGTTGGGCGCCATAAAGCGGTGGCCTGCTGTGGTGTCGCCGGACGAAATGCCGTCGACATCCATTGGAACCACCTGCGCCCCGGCCTCATCCGTCAGAATGCACAGGATCGAATGCAGCGGACGCACCCAGCGCAAGCTGCCACCGCCCCAGCGCATGGACTTAGGCCAAGGGAAATTGCGGATGGTGGTTTCGAGCACTTCGGCAATGATCTCTGCCGCAGGGCGACCGGCCTTTTCGATGGTGGCGAAATAGATGGCCCCCTTGGGCGTTTCGCGTTCTTCCAGCTGATCACGGGTCAGGCCCGCGCCGCGCAGGAACCCTTCGATTGCCTTGTCGGGTGCGCCTACTTTTGGACCCTTGCGTTCTTCCCGGATGGTGGGGCTTTTCGCCAGCAGCCCCTCGACCGCCAGCGTCAGGCGGCGGGGCGTGGTCAGGGCGGCCGCGCTTGCATAGGTCAGACCGGCCTCGACCAGACCATCGGTAATCCGCTTTTTCAGATCCTCGCCGGCACGGGCTTGCATCCGTGCGGGGATCTCTTCGGAGAACAGTTCGATCAGCAGGTCGGGCATTGTCGGTCCTTAGAAATTGACGATCGTCTGAATGACGATGGCATTGGCGATATCCACAAAAAAGGCGGATACAAGGGGCAGCACGATAAAGGCAATAGGCGATGGGCCATATCGCTTGGTCACGGCTGTCATATTTGCGATAGCGGTGGGTGTGGCCCCCAACGCAAAGCCGCCAAACCCGGCGGCCAGTACAGCAGCGCGATAGTTGGACCCCATGACCGGGAACAGCACCCAGAGGACGAAGAGCACCGCGAACACCGTCTGCGCTGTCATGATCACTGCAATGGCCATGCCCAGCTGCGCGATGGTCCAGAGTTGCAAGCTCATCAGCGACATTGCAAGAAACGCGCCCAGCGCAAATTCCGAAATCAGCGCCAGCGACGGTGTGCGCGACACTTTCGGAGCGCCGGGAAACAGCGCGTCCCGCAGATTGGCGATCACGATGCCCATGATCAGGCAGGGCACGAACAGCGGCAGCTTCAGCCCGGCGGCGGCAATTGATTCATTCAGCGCATACCCCGAGATGATCGCCAGGTTCAGGTGCAGCAGGACGCGCATGACGGTCAGATGATCGATGCTTGCGGAGTGCCCGTCATGCTCATCCGGCAATCCGACGCTGGGTTCTTCGTCAGGGCGGTCAGGCGTCAGGCCGCGCCGTTCGACCAACAGGCGCGCAATCGGTCCGCCAACCAGCGCAGCAAGGACCAATCCAAGGGTGGCGACTGCCACACCCAGTTCGGTCGCGCCGTCAAGGCCCGTTGCCTGCGCCACATCCGGCGCCCATGCAATTGCCGTTCCGTGCCCACCGATCAGGGCAGCCGATCCGAACAACACACCGGCCTGTGCGGGATAGCCGAAGATCGCCGCCCCAGCCGCGCCGATCACATTCTGAAAGACAATCGTCGCCAGAGTAAGAATCAAAAGCAAGATTAACGGCTTACCACCCGCAATGAGGTCAGACAGGCGGGCGTTCAGGCCGATCCCGGCAAAAAACAGGACCAGCAGGAAATCGCGGGCTGTCAGGCCAAAGGACAGTTCGATCCCGAATACCAGATAGAGCATCAGAACCACCAGCGAGGCCAGCAGGCCTCCTGTTACGGGTTCGGGGATGTTGAAATTGCGCAGGGTTGTCACACGTGCGTTGATCTCGGCCCCGATCAGATAGACCGCAAACCCCAGAGTGGCTGTCAGGAAATCGGGGATTTCTATGACATGGCCCACGATCTGCTCCTTCAGTTTTCCGGGCGCGGCGGGCATTCCTCGCCCACGACGGTACCGTCATAGGCTTTTTCACCACAATTGTTCAACGCGTGCCAGACATAGCCCTTGCCATCCGCGGTGATCGCCACAATCCGGTCGACGCCGAAATGGATGTTCTTCACCCCCATGAACGCCCGCGCCTGCCCGGATTCAAGCGCATCCGCCAAAGACACCGCATCGTAGCATTCAAACCATCCCGGTGCGGTCAGGGGTTCGGAGTTTTCGACAGGCACGTATCCAGCCATCTGGTCCGGCGACAATTCGGTTTCGAAGCAGGCACGATACCGGATCGGCGAACTGTCGGCGTCGATTGCCTGAAACCCGGAATAGGCGATGGGCTCGGGCACACCGCCCGAATCCGTAATCAGGGCAACGTCCTGCCCCGGTTGCGGTTCGACCTCATAATAATAGCCGTAGACCTGTAGATAATACATGCCGACGCCTGCCACGATGGCCGACAGCAGCAGAAGAATTGTCAGCAGTTTTCCCGTCATCTTTCAGGCCGCCTCTTTCAAGTTCTTGTAAAATAGGACAGGTTTCATCCGGGGACAGGCAGAAACGAGGTCAACACGATGGAATCCACCCTTGCCGTCGGATTTTTCGGCGCATTGTTTGCGATCATGAACCCGGTCACCAACCTGCCGGTGTTTCTGAGCGTCACTCAGGACCTGTCCGCCGCCGAACAACGCAAGATTGCGGCCAAAACAGCGGTTTACTGCCTGATCCTTGGCGGCGCCTTTGCCTTGGTCGGTAGTCAGGCGCTTGGCCTTTTTGGCATTAGTGTCAATCATCTGCGCGTCGCCGGTGGTCTGGTTGTCATGATGATCGGCCTTAACATGCTGAACGGACACGAAAGCACCTCTCATCACGGGACGAAGGGGGAAAAGGACGCTTACCCCGAACCGGATACCGTCGCCTTTTATCCGCTGGCCTTTCCCGTTTTGGTCGGCCCCGGCACGATCACCACGCTGATCCTGTATGCACACCAGATCAAGAAGCCCGTAGAAGCCATTGTTTATGCTGGTGTATTCCTTGCCATTGTTGGCCTGCTTCTGATCACGTTCTGGAACGCGGCCTGGCTGGCCCAACGCCTTTCCGACACCGCGCGCGTGATCATGAGCCGCTTTATGGGGATGATTCTGGCGGCTATCGCCGTCAGCATGATCGCGGACGGCCTGAAAGCCCTGTTGCCGGGGCTGGCCTGATCGCCTCATCCGGCGCTGAACCCGGCGGCCTCGGTCTGCACAAAGGCATCCGCGCATTGCTTGGCCAGCGCCCGCACGCGCCCGATATAGGCCTGCCGTTCGGTGACCGAGATCACGCCCCGTGCATCCAGCAGATTGAAGATGTGTGACGCCTTGATGCATTGGTCATAGGCCGGATGCGCCATGATGATACGCTTGCCGGTTTTCGGGTCGTCATGTGCCTGCGCCAGGATAGTGGCGCATTCAGCCTCGGCCTCTTCGAAATGGCGCAGCAGAACCTCGGTATTGGCCACGTCAAAGTTCCAGCGGGCGTATTCCTCTTCCGTCTGTTTGAAGATGTCGCCGTATTTCAGTGGGCTGGGCGATTGCGGATCGTTGAACGGCATGTCCATCACGTGGTCGATGCCCAGCACATACATCGCCAGACGCTCGAGCCCATAAGTCAGCTCGCCCGAGACAGGCGTGCAGTCATGGCCGCCGACCTGCTGGAAATAGGTGAACTGGCTGACTTCCATTCCGTCACACCAGACTTCCCAGCCAAGCCCCCAAGCGCCCAGCGTGGGGCTTTCCCAGTCGTCTTCGACAAAGCGGATATCATGCAGGTCCATGTCGATGCCGATGGCCTGAAGGCTGCCCAGATACAGCTCCTGCAAATCCGGAGGGCTGGGTTTGATCAGCACCTGATACTGGTAGTAATGCTGAAGCCGGTTGGGGTTTTCGCCATAGCGCCCATCCGTGGGACGGCGCGACGGTTGAACATAGGCTGCGGCCCATGCCTTGGACCCCAGCGCCCGCAAAGTGGTAGCGGGATGGAACGTCCCTGCCCCGACCTCCATGTCATAGGGTTGCAGAATCGCGCAGCCTTTCGAGGCCCAGTAGGACTGAAGCCTAAGGATGATTTCCTGAAATGAACGCGGTGCACTGGTCGGTTCGGTCATGACATTCCCTCTGGGCGCCCCGTGCGCCCGGTTCCGGTCGGTTTGGCCCTTCCTATGCAAGGGGCCGAGGGGCGTCAACGGGGCTTTGGGCTGTGGCTGTATCTGCGCGGCCACACCACAAATTCCCCGCATTCACAGCATGGTATTTGGCAAATGAAATCGCGTATTCTGCACCTCAGTACAAACACCGCATAACACGGGCAGACTATGACACGCGTATTTTCAGCAATTCTTTTGTTTCTTCTGGTCGGCCTGCGCGCCGCGACCGCACAACAAGATCCCGGCGTCTGGGTTCAGGTCGAGGCGCAGCCGTCGCTGCGCGAAGCGCAGGACCGGGCGCAAGCCTATGCCAGCACCCTGCCCGATGTGAACGGGTTTCGGCTGAACAGCGGCTGGTATGCCATCGTCATTGGCCCCTATTCGCGCGGCGATGCCGAGCAGGTTTTGCGCGTATACCGGGCCGAGGGGCAGATCCCGCGTGACAGCTTTGTCGCGTTTTCAAGCGCGTTGGGGCAACAGTTCTGGCCGGTCGGCGAAAACGCGGTGAACCGCGACGTTGTTAGCGTGCTGACAGAACCGGCAGCACAGGCGGAAGAACCCGTGGCGGTTACGACCGCACAGGATTCGGATGAAACCCGCGAACAGGCGTTGCAATCCGAGCGCCTTTTGACGGCGCAGGAACGGAAAGACCTGCAAACAGCCCTGCAAGCGGCGGGTTTCTATAATTCGACCATCGATGGCGCTTTCGGTCAGGGAACCCGCCGGTCGATGGGCGATTGGCAGCGCTTCAATGGTTATGAGGCGACAGGCATTCTGACCACGGTGCAACGCAAGGCCCTGATAGATGAATACAACGCGCCGCTGATCTCGGCCGGGATAGAACGGTATTCCGATGACGCAGCCGGAATTGCGCTGGACATGCCGTTAGGTACAGTCAGCTTTGATCGCTATGAGGCGCCGTTCGTGCATTTCAAAAGCGCCTCGGACCTGAACGCCCAGGCCCTTTTGATCAGTCAGGAGGGTGACAAGAACACGCTGCGCGCCCTTTACGAGGTGATGCAGTCGCTTGAGATTGTTCCGCTGAACGGCCCGCGCGAGCTGGGTCGCGACCAGTTTACCCTTGAAGGGCGCGGCAATGGGATCGTGTCATTCACGCAGGCGCGGCTGGATGATGGAAAGATCAAGGGCTTTACACTCGTCTGGCCCGAAGGGGACGAAGCGCGCCGCCTGCGTGTTCTGGCTGCGATGGCGACCAGCCTGAGCACAACCGGCGCGGTTCTGGATGCCGCCGCCGGTGCGGATGCGGAACAGCGCATCGATCTGGTCTCGGGTCTTCAGATCCGCAAGCCCCGGTTGTCGCGGTCGGGCTTTTTCGCTGGTGCGGACGGCACGGTTCTGACGGTGTCCGAAGCCGCCGAAAGCTGCACCCGGATCACTCTGGAAGGGGATCAGGAGGTTCAGCTGGCGCTGACGGACCCGGAGCTTGGTGTTTCGGTTCTGCGTCCTGCAAAAGCTCTTGCCCCTATGAGTGTTGCTGCTTTCAGCACCACCCAACCGCGCATCCAGTCCGAAGTGGCCGTATCCGGCTTTTCCTACCAGGGGGCTTTGGGCGCACCGACGCTGACCTACGGCCAAATCGCGGATATCCGTGGCCTGAACGGCGAGACGGGTGTCAAACGGCTGGCGCTGAACGCACAGCCCGGCGATGCGGGCGGGCCGGTCTTCAACGACAGCGGCAACGTGGTTGGCATGCTGCTGCCCACACCGTCCGAGGGGCGCACCCTGCCCGCGTCAGTCAGCCTTGCGGCAACGGTCGAGCGGTTGACAGAAATCCTGACGAAAGCCGGTGTTTCCGGTCAGTCGAGCGAGGAAACCACCCGGATTTCCCCCAACGAGCTGAACCGGCGCGCGACCGGAATGACGGTTCTGGTGCATTGCTGGGATTGAACGCGCGCAGATATTGAAACCAGACATTGAAACATCAAAGCGCCGCATGAACCTGCGGCGCTTTTATTTGTTACAGAATGTCCGGGGTCACGTGGATCAAGGTCGGGACAGGTGCATCGAAAGCCGCGCGAACCGCGCTCTGCATCTCAGCCAGAGATGAAGGGGCTGAGGCGCGCGCGCCAAAAGCTTCGGCCAGCTTGCAGAAGTCCGGGTTATGCGCCACCACTGCATTGGGCGCGATCTGGCTGCGGACCATGCTGTCTTCGATTTCTTTCAGTTTGCCATTGTCCCACAGGATGATCGGCAGCGACAAACCCAGTTCGACCGCAACACCCAGTTCCTGCATCGTATAGTGGAACCCGTAATCCCCGGCGATAACCGCCGTTGGTTTGCCGCGCCGCGCCACCGCGCCGCCAATTCCGGCCGGTAGACCATAGCCCAGCGTTCCGAACCCGGTCGGATGGTGCCAGTGATGCGGATAGGCCATGTCCCACACCTCTTTCGCGACATAGGCGAATTGGGTCATGTCGGAATAGATCATGGTATCAGCGGGCATCGCGGCGCGCAGCGCATCGGCCACTGCTGCAATTCCGGGCCGTTCGGCATCCACCTCGGCCCGCCACCGGGCGCGGGTTTCGGATATTTCGTCGGGCGACCAGCCGGTTGCCGGTTTCAGGTTTTCGGTCGCCTGCCACAAGGCGCGGGCAAAGCTTTCGCTGTCGGTTTGCAGTTTGATCGCGGCGCGATGGTGGTCCGACAGGACTTCGGGATCAAGGTCAACGCGGATCAGCGTTGACGAATGCCCAAGGTCGCTGCGCCACAGATCGACCTCGCCCAATTCGGCGCCGACCGCGATGACCAGATCCGCCGAGGCGATAACCTCGGCGCTGCCGGGGCGCGGCAGCGACGCGCCGAAATCCAGCGGATAGTTTGCGCCCGGCAGCCCGCGCCCTGCGTATGTAGTAAAGCATGCAGCCCCAAGCTGTGTCAGAATCTGCCGCCAGTCGTTGGACTTGCAACCGCCCCCAAGAATGAACAGCGGCCTGCGCGCAAGGTTCAGCATCGAGACAACCGGCGATACGTCAGGCGGCAACGCCTTGGTGCGCAACGCAGGCTGGTTGGGGAAAGGTGCCGGATCAGCCTCGGCCTGCAACTGCGCGATTGGCACCTGAATGTGCTTGGGGCGCGGGCGCGACAGCTCGAATTCTTCAAAGGCGCGTTCGACCAGCGCATAGGCGGCCTCGGCCGTGTTGGCCTGTGCCGACCAGTGTGCAACGGTTCCGGCCGCAAGGCGCTGGTCCTTCATCTGGTGCAACTGGCCGCGCAGCGCCTGTGTTTCATCAAGGCAGGACGACACCACCAGCATCGGCACCGAGTCGCTGTAGGCCTGCCCGATCGGCGTCATGATGTTGCACAGGCCGGGCCCGGTGATCACATAGGCAACCCCCGGCTTGCCGGTTGCGCGGGCATACCCATCGGCCATAAACCCCGCCCCCTGTTCGTGACGGGCCAGAACATGTTGGATGCCAGCCTCTTCCATGCCGCGATACATTTCCTGATTGTGAACGCCGGGTATACCAAAAATCACGTCCACGCCACGATCCTTGAGCATATGCGAAATCTGCGCGCCAAGGGGTCTTTTCATCAGCCTCTCCAGAATTGAACAGTGAAGATCGCGTAAACGGCCAACAGCTCGAGCCGCCCGACCAGCATCCCGATTGTCAGCAACCATTTAGCCGTGTCGTTGAGATTTGCGAAATTGCCCGCTGGTCCGATCTGATCGCCCAGACCGGGACCGACATTGGCCAGCGCGGTCGCTGCCCCGGAAACGGCTGTGATAAAGTCCAGACCGGTCAGCGCCAGCGCCCAGGACAGCACGCCCATCGATAGGACAAAGAACATGAAGAAGCTCATCACCGAGGTCAGAATACCCTGCCCCACAGGCCGCCCATCATAGAGCGGCACGAACACGCCATGCGGAGACCTGATCCGTTTGATCTGACTTTTGATCGAGGCAAACAGCAGCTGATAGCGGAATATCTTGATCGAACATGCGGTCGATCCCGCGCAGCCGCCAATCAGGCCGATCAGGAAGAACATCATGATCGGAAAGCTGCCCCAGCCCATGTAATCGACACTGGCATAGCCGGTGCCCGAGATGATCGAGGTGATGTTGAACAAAGATTCCCGAAACGCCTGTTCCCAGTGATGCGGAAAGACCGATGTCAGGAAAATCGACATGATGATGACCAGAACCAGAATGGTCGCCAGAAACACGCGAACTTGACTGTCTTTCCACAAGGACGCTGTATGGCCGTTTGCCAGCTGGACGTAGCGCACAAAAGGAAGCGCCGCCAAAATCATGAAGACCGACGCCGCATATTCGGCGGGCCCCGAGAAGGTTCCGAACGAGGCGTCATAATTCGAGAACCCGCCGGTCGAAAGCGTTGTCAACGCATGTACCAGGGCGTCGAAAAAGTTCATTCCCAAACCGGCGTAAACCAGCGCGCAGACAAGTGTCAGGAAGACATAGATGAGCGAAATCTGACCCGCGATCTCTTGCGCGCGAGGCAGGATTTTTCCCATTGTTTCAAAGCCTTCCGAGCGGAAGATTTGCATGCCACCAACGCGCAGCTCGGGCAGGAATACCATGGCGACAACGATGATCCCGATGCCCCCCAGCCATTGCAGGATACCGCGCCACAGCAAAAGCCCCTGCGGCAGGGTGTCCAACCCGGAAATCACTGTTGAACCTGTTGTTGTCAGGCCGGACATCGCCTCGAAATACGCATCGACAAAGCGCAGCTCGGTTTCACCGAACAGAAACGGAATTGCGCCAAACAGGGGCAGCGCCGCCCAAACACCGGTTGTCAACAGGAAGGTCTGGCGGATGGTCAGCCCTTCGCCCACACCGTTCGAGCAGCTCATCGCCAGAACGGACCCGGTCAGCGTCGTGATAATCGCGCTTTCCAGAAACACGTGCCATTCCCCGCGCCCCTCGATCAGGTCCGCGAGCATAGGCAGCAGCATGGTCGCCCCAAGAATGGCGACCAGCAAGCCAATCACATATCCGACCGGGCGAAGATCCATCATGACGCGCAGGGTTGGCGTGCCAACCCGACCGTGTCAAGCAGATGATCCCGGTTTACCCGTCAGTTTTTGGCATCTGCTCCGGGCATCACGGGTGGTTTGGACGGGGCACGAGTTTTTCGCGCCTGTGGTTTGCGCGGCTCTGTGGCCGGGGCAGATTTCGCCTGCACCTCAGCCGGGGCAGGATCGGCCGGTGTCGGCTTAACCTGCGTTGCCTGAACAGGCGCCGGTTTTGCAGGGGCGGGCTTGGGCGTTACGGGCGACACGGTTGCGGTCGCAGGTGTCACCGTAGATTCAACAGGTTTTACTGCTATTTCATCACTAACCGCTGGTGTCGGTTTGGCTGCCGCCGGGGGTGCTGCCGTGGGCCGCGGACTGGCTGAGAACTCAACCGGTGTGGCCGCCGGCTTGGACGGTGCAGGTTTGCGGGCCAGCTTTTTCTTGGGCGTTGACGATTTCACCGGTACGCGTTTCGCACGGGTCGCGGCGGGTTTGGGATTGGCCACCGGTTTTTCCGCCGGTGTTTCCACCGCAGGAACCGGTGCTGATGCTGCCAGGTGCAGGGCGTGGACCGGCACCATCGGCAGTTCAAGTGCCGAACGGGTCATGATCTGTGCGATCTTGATCTGGTTGACGATCGCATAGCCAGCCATGCGTATAGCTGCGGCCTGAAGCTCTAGCGGTTGGGTAATCGGATTCATTCCATAGATCTCCTCTGAAAACGATGCAGCCCGAAGAGTGAGGGTAAAGCGCCCTGCCCGCTCGGAGGGTCCGGGCGGAGGTAGGGGTCTTGCAGTCCAAGGCGTCTCACGTCTCGGCTTCCTTTCGGGTGACACACCATTGAGCGCGCCGGTGTGCCGAAGCTGCATTCCCCGTCAGGATACAGGAAGTCTTCACGCAATTGCAGCATTTTTGCTGCACTGCGGCGAATGAGCGCCGATCAGATAAATCTCTGATTAAATTCTAGCCACTTACCCGAGACGTTCAGCCAACGTGAAACAGGGTCGTAAACAGTTTCGGGTCCAGGCTGGACGCGGTGAAGGTTGGGCCTTCGGTCAGAATCGACACGGCGTCATGGCTGTGCAGGCTCTCTTGATGGCTTGCGACAACGCGAAAATCGCCAACGTGATGATCTGCCAAAAGCTCGGCGCAGAACAGGCGCGCGGCATCTTCGACAAAGATCGGATTGGCTGCGTTCAGCTCGGCAAATGCCTGTTCATCTTCGCGTTTCACCATGACCTGCGTTTCCGTCGGAACCGCACGGCGGCACAGCGCAATCAGGTCTTCAAACCACAGGCAATCCGCATCACAGTCCACGACAACCGAGATCCGCGCGACGGAGCGCTGCGAATGCGGCGTCGCCAGCTGACCACGCATCGACCGGGCATGTTCGCTGAGTTCCAAAGAACATGGGCAGGTCGAGGAATAGACATAGTCAAGGTGCATGATCTTTAGACGCACACCGTTCTGTTCGACCAGTTCCAGCGCTATATCGTAATACTGGTACCCTTCAAGGCCCGAGCGCAGGCTTTTGATCCTGTCCGGGTAGGAAAAGCGCATCTGGATACGGGCGTCGAAGCTGTCCAGATCGGACATGTAATCGTCCAGAGCGGATTCCATGACCTCAAAGCTGAACGTCCGTTCCGCATGTTTGTAGAAAGATCGCATTATCCGGGACATATTGATGCCCTTTTTCTCGGCCTCGAGGCTGACCGTGCCGGTGATCGAGGTTTCCAGCGTCAGGTCTTCGCCCTCTTTCCGGTGGAAGCGGATCGGCAGGCGGAAGTTCGAAATACCCACATGTTGAATCTGCTGTTTGGCCCCACGGATCAGGCTGGACGGGCCGTTCTGCAAATCCGGCAAGGATGCGCGGTACGCCGCATCGACAGTAAAGTCATCGGGGTAAGCGCGCGAAAAGGGCGGATAGTTGCCCGCCGCCAGACCGGGCAGCAGCCGGGCCACAGCCGGGTCAAGCTGGTTTATCTCGGCTTCCGAGGCGGACTTTGCCCATTGCCGCAAAACGTTCAAAGCCTCGGCAGCCTTGTCCCGATCCGGTTTTTCATCAATGTCGCGCGGGTGAACGTTCATCAGCGGCAGTTCCTTGGTTGGTCGTCGGACTATATATGACTGATGGTCTAATACCAGTCTAACCCGATACGTCGGCAATAGCAGCCCGGATTGAAAAATCCGGCGCAAAACCGTCATCTCGCAACAGTTAGCGCCTTTTGAAGGCGGGAACAGCGGGTGGTGCGCCTGGCTGCCGCCCGAAACAGAGTGGCCGCATGGGCAGGCAGCCAGCCCCCACGCACGAAAAGGGCGCGCGGGGGGCTTTGGTTTATTTCTGCGAGGCTTCCAACGCTTGCTGAAGGTCGGCCAGCAAGTCACCGGCATCCTCAAGCCCGACGGAAAAGCGGATCAGACCTGGTGTAATGCCCAGCTGGTCCTTCTGCACGTCACTGAGACGCTGGTGCGTTGTTGTCGCCGGGTGCGTCGCGATGGATTTGGCATCGCCCAGATTGTTCGAAATCACAGGAATGGTCATTGCGTTCAGGAAGGCAAACGCCGCATCCTTGCCGCCCTTGATGTCCAGCGACAGCACGGTTCCGCCCTTGCCGCCCAACTGGGTCTGAACCAGCGCGTTCTGGGCATGGGTTTTCAGACCGGGGTAAAGTGTACGTTCCAGCGCCGGGTGCCCTTCCAGCGCCTCGGCAATCTTTTGCGCGCTTTCGGCTTGAGCATTGACCCGCAGCGCCATCGTCTCAAGACCCTTGAGCATGATCCACGCATTGAACGGGCTCAGCGCGCCGCCGGTATGCTTAAGATAGGGTTCAACTGTTCCTCGGATGAAGTCCTTGGTTCCGATGATCACACCGCCCAGCGCACGGCCCTGCCCATCGATATGCTTGGTCGCTGAATAGACGACCACATCCGCACCCTGCTGGATCGCGCGCGAGAACACCGGGGTCGAGAACACGTTGTCCACCACGACAACGGCTCCGACCGCATGGGCCAGATCGGCCACGGCGGCGATATCGATCACCTCAAGCGTGGGGTTCGACATGGATTCAAAGAAAACGGCCTTGGTGTCCGGGCGGATCGCAGCCTTCCACTGTTCCAGATCGGTGCCGTCAACAAAGGTCACGTCCACGCCATAGCGGCTCAGGATGTTTTCAAGGATATAGAGGCACGAGCCGAACAGCGCCTTGGCCGAAACGACATGGTCCCCGGCCTTCAGCATCGAGGTCAGCGCGCCGTTGACGGCGGCCATACCCGAGGCCGTCGCAAACGCATCTTCGCCGCCTTCCAGCGCCGCGACGCGCTGCTCGAACATGGACACGGTCGGGTTGCCGTAACGGGCATAGATGAACTCGTCCGGGCCACATTCCAGAAACCGGGCCTCGGCCTGTTCAGCGTTTTCGTAGACGAAACCCTGCGTCAGAAAAATCGCCTCGCTCACCTCGTTATACTGGCTGCGACGGATGCCGCCATGGACGGCTTGGGTGCGTTTGTTCCAGTTCTCGCTCATCTCAATCCTTTCAGCCTCGGGTGGAGGCAAACAAAAAACCCCAGACGCGGCCAAGCGAAAGGGGTCTTTCATCCTGACCTTTTAGCGGTGTTGTTTAGCGTGGCCCGCAATCCGGTAACAAATCGCCACGTAGCTTCAGGATCGCAATACGCCTCGGGCGGTTCTCGGTCAAGCCCGGCCTGCGGTTCGGTCACGCTTTCGTAAGCGGTACTTGCCGAACCGGCAGAAACCCGCATGATCCCCGTCAACATCAGGAGAACACATGGCTGACCCGATTGATCTGTATTTCTGGCCGACACCGAATGGCTGGAAAGTTTCCATCGCCTTGGAAGAGATGGAGCTGCCCTACACCACCCATCTGATCAATATCGGCAAGGGTGACCAGTTCGACCCCGGTTTCCTGAAGATCGCGCCCAACAACCGGATGCCCGCCATCGTCGATCCCGACGGGCCGGACGGCGCACCTATTTCGGTTTTCGAAAGCGGCGCGATCCTGATGTATCTGGCCCGCAAGACCGGGCGGTTCTATGGCAGGACCGAGCGCGACCGGATCGCGGTCGAGGAATGGCTGATGTGGCAGATGGGAGGCGTTGGCCCGATGGCGGGTCAGGCGCATCACTTCCTGAAATACGCCCCGCAACTGGACCCGCCACAGGACCTGCCCTATGCCAAGGACCGCTACCGCGCCGAGGTCGCGCGCCTTTACGGCGTACTGGACCGGCGGCTGGCCGAAAACGAGTATGTCGCGGGCGATTTCTATTCCATCGCCGACATGTCGATCTGGGGCTGGGCCAGCCTGTGGGAAGGTCAGCGGCAGGTGCTGGAGGACAAGCCGCACTTTGCCCGCTGGCTGGAGACCGTCAGCGCCCGCCCAGCCGTTCAGGCCGGACGCGCGCTTTATGCCGAGTTGCGAGGGGATCACCGGGACAAGCAGGCGCAGAGCGTTTTGTTCAAGCGGTAAGCTTGTTCCATGGCCGGTTTTGAGGTCAATCTTACGTATGCTGCGTGATGCGCGAATATCCGCCTTTGCTATTGTATAGGTTTGGCAAATCATTACATGAGCGACGGAAATCCTTCAGAAAGACCCACTCAAGATGTACGCGGCATTATTTGTCGTTTTTGGCCTTGTTGGCTTGATGGTCGGTGGCGAATTGGTGGTGCGCGGATCGGTTTCTGCTGCCAAGTCGTTCGGTATTTCACCGATGGTCATTGGACTGACACTGGTTGGCTTCGGAACGTCAACACCGGAACTGGTTACAAGCTTGCAAGCCGCGCTTTCCGGTTCTTCAGGCATTTCAATTGGGAATGTTGTCGGCAGCAACATTGGGAACATTCTTCTAATACTCGGCATCGCAGCACTCATCGCGCCTATCGCCGTGAACCCGAGAGCATTCCGCCGGGACGGCACGGTGGTCGTGATAGTAATTCTCCTTTGTTTAAGCGTAGTTCTATACGGCGAAATCAGCCGGCTGATCGGCGCAGGGCTTGTCGTCACCTTGGCGGCCTATCTGGGCTTCACACTGTGGTCTGAGTATAGGTCCGAAGGCACGCCAGCCGCAGCTGTCTACGAGAACGAAGCAGAAGCCGTGATCGGCCCAGAAACATCACTTGCCGTGTCGTTACTAATCACCGTTGCAGGGCTGGCAATCACGATATTTGGGGCAAAGCTCTTGGTGACAGGTGCCGTGTCTCTCGCTGAGACAGCGGGGCTTTCGGAGACGGTAATTGGGCTGACAATTGTTGCAATCGGAACCTCAATGCCGGAACTCGTCACTTCAATCATCGCAGTTCGGAAAGGTGAGGGAGATGTCGCACTCGGGAACGTCTTGGGCAGTAACATCTTCAACATCTTGGGTATCCTTGGCGTAACTGTTCTGGTGCAACCTATGGTCATTCCTGGCGAGATTATTCGTCTCGATATCTGGGTTCTGTGTGCCTCAACGCTTGTCCTTATCGGGTTTGCCCGAAGCGGCTGGTCAATCAGTCGGCGCGAGGGCGGGCTCTTTGTGCTCGCTTACGTTGTCTATCTTGGTGTGCTTCTGGCTCGATAAGCGTTCACTCGGATAGCCTAGCTGTCTAATGAAGCGGACCTTTACAGCGGTGCAGTTATGGCCCGCTTTGTCCCCGTACCGGGTTACTCCGCCCCGCACCAACACGACCAGCACCCCCGGCAGCGAATCCTTGGCGCGGGGCGACCTGTCAGCGAAACTGGAATTCAGGTTCCGCGGGGAAAGACATGGATATGCCTGTCCAGTGCCCATTGCGCAGCCTTGCAACGTTCCGCCCGTCAACACGCATCCGGGTCGTCAGGACAAATGCGGCCTGCCCTTTGCGCGCTCCGGCTTTCTGGGCTGCGCCGTCAGAACGCTCTGCCCTTTCGAAAAGCATCCCATCGGGTTTTGCCGACCGCCGGGACCGAAAGCTCGGGACCAAATGCGGCTTTCGATCCGCTTTCTCCGCCGAGCGCGACGCCTCCATCCGCTTGAGTTGCTGCAACTCCGACCGAAGCCTTTTTGCAGTCTCAACCTGCCTGCGTTCAAAGGAATAAGCGCTTAACGCCTCATCGATCATTCGGGCGGTATGAACATATCCCGCTGAACGCGTGAGTTCCGAGAGCTCAGCCAGACGGTCGGAAATCCGGCTTTCGTCCAGAGAGACGGTATTTTGGAGCGATCCTTGGTGTGTTGCGTTGAGCATCCGAACTGACTCTGAAAAGACGTTGAGTGATGCGCAATCCGGCCCGAGCTTTGACACAAGCCGATGCGCAAAGATGCGTGTCACTACTCGCCCGGTGCCAAAGAGTCGACCATCCCGCGTTCAAGTGGCGGAAAAGCGCCTTAATCGCGCATTTGGGGCATAGAAAACATATCGCCCGCCCTTCAGGCGCGGGTTTGCGGCACTGCGACGGACAATGTCGGATTGATCCGCACAGCAGGCCTAACCCTGCCCCTGCACCAGCAGGTCCAGCATGCCCGAGATATCCTCGATCTCTTCCGCGATCACATGGGTCACCGAATGCGCCCGCTGCATCCGGCCCGTCACCTTCAGCAACCGCCCCGAGATCACCGCACGGCGGAAGCGTTCGTAGATTTTGCGCCAGACCACCACGTTGACGATCCCGGTCTCATCCTCAAGCGTCAGAAAGATCACGCCTTTGGCTGTCCCCGGCCGCTGCCGCAAGATCACCAGCCCGGCCACGGCCACACGCGCCCCTTCGGGCGGGGCCTCCAGCTGGGCGGAGGGCAGACAGGACGGCGGTCGCGGCCAGTCCCGGTTTGAAATCGCGCGGTGAAAAGGGGCAGTAAACATAAGAACAAAAATAGAACAAAATACAGGAAAGTCCAGACACGGCGCAAGGAGTCGCAAATGAGGCTGGAAACACCTAACTCCCTTCACTAAGGAAGGTTTCGAACATCGCAAAAGGAAGACGCACGCAATGGCAAAGATCACCTATGTCGAGCATGGCGGTACCGAGCACACTGTCGAGGTCGCCAACGGACTGACTGTCATGGAAGGGGCCCGAGACAACAATATTCCCGGCATCGAGGCCGATTGCGGCGGTGCCTGCGCCTGCTCGACCTGCCATGTCTATGTCCACCCCGACTGGGTCGAGAAGATCCCGGCCAAGGACGACATGGAAGAGGATATGCTGGATTTCGCCTATGAGCCCGACCCGGCCCGCTCGCGCCTGACCTGCCAGATCAAGGTGACCGACGCGCTGGACGGTCTGATTGTCCAGATGCCCGAAAAGCAGATCTGATGCTGTCCAAAGCGCCGCGTCAACCCGCCCGCCTGTGGCAATGTCGGGTGCGCAGCGCTTTGCTCCCTTTTGGCATGTGGTGCGCGCTGCCAATCGCTGTCCCGGCGGACACCATCACCGACGCTCGCTTCACGGAACCAACCACGCGATACGCGCATGGTGTTTTGGGCGACAACATCGAATACGGCGCACTAGAACTTGTGGTCAATGACACAGTCGTAACGGTTCGCCTGCCACAGGACCGTGTATTCGAAGACCTCGCGCCGCGTCTGGCAGACATCGACAGGGACGGCGCGGTTGAAGCAATTGTCGTTGAAACGCAGGACACAACAGGCGCTCAGCTTGCGATCTACAACACCGCTGGCGAAAAAATCGCGGCCACACCTCATATCGGCGCACGTTTCCGCTGGCTCGCCCCGGTCGGTGCTGCTGATCTGGATGGTGACGGCAATATCGAAATCGCCTATATCGACCGTCCCCACCTGGCCAAAACCCTGCGGATCTGGCGCTTCAAAGATGGCGGCCTGACCGAAATCGCCGCTTTGCCCGGCCTGACCAACCACAAGATCGGTGAGGATTTCATTTCCGGCGGCCTGAGGAGCTGTGGTGAACCCCCTGAGATGATCCTTGCCAGCGCCGACTGGTCGCAGATCATCCGTGTTTTTTATCAAGATGGCTGGCATCTGACGGACCTGGGCCCGCTCAAACACCGCGACAGTCTCACATCAGCCCTAAAGTGCTGATCCGCTTCTTCATCTGGCCAAAAATATCCTGGGGGTGAGCGGTTGAAAGGAAATCGTCCAGTGGACGATTTCGACCCCGAACGCGCGCAGCGCCGGGAGGCCGCGAGGCCGAGGGGGCAAAGCCCCCTGCCCGATCATCCCTCCAAAGCGCGCCAGCCGATATCGCTACGATAGAACCCTTCGGGCCAATCCACGGCATCAACCATCTGATACGCCCGGTCGCGCGCCTCTTGCAGCGTTTTTCCGCGCGCGGTCACGTTCAGAACGCGCCCGCCGACGGCCTGCACCTGCCCCGCAGCCTCGCTAGTGCCGGCATGAAACACCATATTGCTGCTGTCCTCGGGCATGCCGTCCAATCCTTTGATGACCGTGCCCTTCTCGTAGGTTCCCGGATAACCTTTGGCCGCCATCACGACCGTCATCGCGTGATCATCAGCCCAGTTGACCCGCATCTCGCCCAGCCGCCCTTCGGCGGTGGCATGCAACAGGTCCATCGCCTGCGCGCCCAGACGCATCATCAGGACCTGACATTCCGGGTCCCCAAAACGGACGTTGTATTCCACAAGGCGCGGCTGGCCGTCCTTGATCATCAGCCCCGCATAGAGAATTCCCTGAAACGGTGTGCCCCGGCGCTTCATTTCGGCAATGGTGGGGCGCACGATTTCTTCCATCGCGCGCGCTTCAACTTCCGCACTCAGAACCGGCGCCGGAGAATAGGCACCCATCCCCCCGGTGTTCAGGCCGGTATCCCCTTCGCCCACCCGCTTGTGGTCTTGTGCCGTGCCGATGGACAGGATGTCTTGGCCATCGCACAGAACAAACAAAGACGCTTCTTCGCCGTCCATAAACTCTTCGATCACGACCTCGGCCCCCGCGCCACCAAAGGCACCTCCGAACATGTCGTCAATGGCGTCAAGCGCCGTGTCTTCGTCCATGGCCACGATCACGCCCTTGCCGGCGGCCAGACCATCGGCCTTGACCACGATGGGCGCGCCCTGTTCGCGGATATAAGCCTTGGCGGGTTCGGGCGCGGTGAACCGCGCATAAGCGGCGGTGGGGGCATGTGCCGCGTCGCAGATTTCCTTGGTAAAGCTTTTCGAGGCTTCCAGCCGGGCCGCTTCGGCAGACGGTCCGAAAACCAGCACCCCGGCTTCGCGCAGGCGATCCGCCACTCCTGCTGCCAAGGGGGCCTCGGGGCCGACAATCACGAAATCAATCGCGTTTTCCTCGGCAAAGCTGACGACGGCCCCGCCGTTTTCGATATCCAGAGCGGCACAATCCGCGATCTGAGCGATCCCGGCATTGCCCGGCGCCACGATCAGACGGTCGCATTTTGGGTTTTGCATCACCGCCCAGGCCAGGCTGTGTTCGCGCCCGCCGCTGCCGAGAATAAGGATGTTCATGGGGTCGTCTCCGATCTGCTTGGCCTCGCCTGCGCGGCGTTCTAAGCTGGGTGAGCATTTGAAACAAGGCGCTGAAATGTCCGACCTGCTTGATGACCCGATTCCGGGCCAAAACACCCCTGAATACACGGTTTCCGAGGTATCGGGCGAGGTAAAACGCACGCTGGAAGGCGCGTTCGGGCGAATCCGCGTGCGCGGCGAAGTTGGCCGCGTGTTCAAGGCCCGATCCGGGCACCTGTACTACGACATCAAGGACGACCGGAACGTTTTGGCCTGCACAACATGGAAAGGTCAGGTTTCCAGCCTCTCGGTCGTGCCAGAGGAAGGGCTGGAGGTTGTCGTCACCGGTCGCCTGACCGCTTTTGGCGCGCAATCCAAATACAACCTGAATGTCGATGAAGTTGCCGTTGCCGGTCAGGGCGCGCTTATGGCCTTGCTGGAAAAGCGCAAGAAACAGCTTGAGGCCGAAGGTCTGTTTGCGCCCGAGCGTAAGAAGCCCCTGCCGTATCTGCCGCAGATCATCGGCGTCGTGACATCGCCTTCGGGCGCGGTGATCCGTGACATTCTGCACCGGCTTCGGGACAGGTTCCCGCGCAAGGTGCTGATCTGGCCCGTAGCCGTGCAGGGCGCAAACTGCGCCCCCGAGGTTTCCCGCGCCATCGAAGGGTTCAACCAGTTTACACCCGGTGGCGCACTGCCCCGTCCTGACCTGATCATCGTGGCCCGTGGCGGTGGGTCGATCGAAGATCTTTGGGGCTTCAACGAAGAAAGTGTCGCGCGCGCCGCCGCCGCATCGGAAATACCGCTGATTTCGGCCGTCGGGCATGAAACCGACACGACCCTGATTGATTTCGTCTCGGACCGCCGCGCGCCTACACCCACAGCTGCGGCAGAGCTGGCCGTGCCGGTCCGCATCGAACTGCTCGCCTGGACCGGAGAGCAAGGCGCACGTCTGTCTCGCGCGGCAACGGACGCGGTGCAGCGCCGTTCGCAAAGGCTGCGCGATTTGTCCCGCGCCCTGCCGCGCCCTGACAGTCTGTTGAACTCCCCCAGACAACGCCTTGATTTGATTGCAGATCGCCTGACCCCAGCTTTGACGCGAGGAGTGCAAAACCGTCGCCTGCAAGTGGTGGAACTGTCTGCGCATCTGCGCCCGTCAACTCTGCGCGGTCTGGTTTCGGCCCGTCAGGAATCACTGCGCAACCTGTCTTCGCGCCTGTCCCTGCGACCGATTCAACGCGAGATCGGCCAGCATGCTCAAAACCTTGCCCGGCTTGGTGACCGGCTGAACGCGGCGCAGACCACGCGGCTGGATCGTCTGAAACATCAGCTTGAGGCCACCGACCGCCTGCGCGAAACGCTCAGCTACAAGGCCACGCTGGAACGCGGATATGCTGTGGTCCGCGCAGATGGGAATGTCATCACGACCAAAGCCGATGCCGCGAAACATACGGCGCTGGACATCGAATTCGCCGATGGCATTCTTGGCACCGGGACAGCCGCAAAGCAGCCCAACCGGAAAACCAAACCGGATGCACCAGGTCAGGGATCGTTGTTCTAAGCCATGCTGACAATCTGGGGCCGCAAAACGTCATCGAATGTTCAGGCCCTGATGTGGTGCGTCGGAGAGCTGGGGCTGCGCTTTCATCGCCACGATGCAGGGCACAGGTTCGGTGGGCTGGACACCGATGCCTTTCGCAAGCTGAACCCGAACGGCACCATCCCAGTACTCCAGGATGGTAATCACCCACCGCTGTGGGAGACCGGCGCAATCCTGCGCTACCTGGCGAATGCCTATGGCGGGAATGCGTTCTGGCCGCGCGACCCAGTCCAACGGGCCGAAGTCGACAAATGGGCGGAATGGGCCAAGATCAACATTGCGATGGATTTCACGGTACCCGTGTTCTGGCAGGTTGTGCGAACTGCTCCGGCGCAGCAGGACCAACACGCGATTAAACAGGCCGTTGCCGCACTGGAAAGCAAACTGGCACTTGCCGATACCCGGCTATCAGAAAACACCTACCTGTGCGGGTCCGATCTGACGCTGGCCGATATTCAGCTGGGACATATCCTTTATCGCTATTACGACATCGCCATATCTCGCAGGGTCCTGCCCAACCTGCGGCGCTATTACGAAAAGCTGACAGAAAGACCTGCATATCAGGAGCATGTCATGCTCAGCTATGATGAGCTTCGGGTGATCTAGTCAGACACCGACGTCGGGGCCATAACACACCATTTCTTCACCGATATCTTCCGCCTCGTACAGCTCGGTCGCCTGCGGGTCACCTTCAAACTGCGCGACGAGGCCACCGCCGGATCGCGTAAAGACCCAGCATTGCGGATCAAACCGGTCTTCGTAGATGAAACAAATCTGCTCTTCCTGCTGATACCAGACACCTTCCTTGCAATCGCCATCCAGAAAAGACCAGATCACGCGGCGGTTGGGCAAATAGCGTTCGACCCCGTAGACCTGCCCTTCGAACCCGTAAAACAGGGTCTTGCCCCGCGTATAGGTGTCGAATTCGGGGCCGGACAAAGGGGTCTGGGCCACAGCGGGCGGTGCGGCAAAACAGGCGAGAATCATCAGCGCTCGGAACATACGCCCATTGTGTCAGATGCGATCCGGCGACGCCATTCACCCTTTGGCCGAGGGTTGGCGAAACACGCTTAACTCCACGTAAGCGCTTGATTATTTGCCCCACTCGGGATGATGGTATTCGAAAACCGCAGTGAGGTGACATGACAACCTTTCTCTTCTGGATCGCCCTTGGCTGCGCATTGGGATACCTGCCCCTGACGGTCCGACCAGCCAGTTCCTTGCGCACTGTGCTGAAAACCGCCTCGGTCGCCGTGTTGGCAGTCATTGCGGTTCTGCAGGGCGGCCCATGGATGCTGGCCGTTGCGCTTGCACTGTGCGCGACCGGGGACGCGCTGTTGTCGCGTGAAACGGATGCCACGTTCATGGCTGGTATTGCCGCTTTTGCCGCCGGGCATCTGGCCTATATCGCCTTGTTTCTTTCGCATCCCGCCAGTTCCGCCAGCCTGATCTGGGACGCCCCCGCGATCGTGTGGTCTCTGATCATTCTGGGCATTGTCATGGCCACCTTGCTTGCCTCTCGGGCCGGAGATCTCAAAGGCCCTGTTCTGGCCTATATACCGATCATCCTTGGCATGGGGATCACCGTGCTGGCGCTGCCCCAGACAGGTGCCCTGCGATGGGCGTTTCCGGCTGCAATCGCCTTCATCGCGTCCGACCTGATCCTTGCAACGGAAAAGTTCCTGCTGCCTGCGAACCATCCCGCCCACAAGCTGACTCCCTATCTGATCTGGCCGCTCTACTGGGGCGCGCAATTTGGGTTCGTCTTCGCTTTTGCGTGACCCTTTGCAACTGCCGCAAATCCGCATTAGGTGAAAGGAACACCTGCGGAGACCAAATATGGCGTTTTTCTCAAAGCTAAAGGACAAGCTGTTCAAATCCTCATCCCGCCTCGAACAGGGGCTGGACGCCATCGTCGAGGATGGTGGCGAGGAAATCGCCGCACCCGACCCAGTCCTCCCCGAACCAGAGCCCGAGCCGCAACCGGTCCCGGAAATTCCGGCCCCTGAACCGGCGCAGGAACCGGCTGAACAACCTGCCCCCGCCCCGGCGGACCCCAAGCCCATTGCCCCACCGCCGGAAATTCCCGAATCCAAAGGCATCCTGAACCGTCTGTTCAGCCGCGGCGGCGACGCCACTGAAATGCGCCGCACGCTGGATGACGACATGCTCGAGCAGCTCGAAGAGCTGCTGATCGCTTCTGACATGGGCGTCGACACCGCCCTCCGTGTCACCTCGAACATGGCCGAGGGGCGCTTTGGGCGCAAACTCTCGACCCGGGAAATCAAACAGCATTTGGCGCAGGAAGTGTCCCGTGTGATGGAGCCCGTGGCCAAGCCACTGCCGATTTACCCCAAACGCCCGCAAGTGGTGCTGGTCGTCGGTGTCAACGGCTCGGGCAAGACCACGACCATCGGCAAACTGGCCAGCCAGTTCAAGCAGGCTGGAAAAAAAGTCGTCATCGCCGCCGGTGATACCTTTCGTGCTGCGGCCGTCGAACAGCTGCAAGTCTGGGGCGACCGCGCCGGGGTTCCGGTTCTGACCGCGCCCGAGGGCTCGGATCCCGCCAGCCTCGCCTTTGACGCGCTGACCCGGGCACAGGCCGAAGGCGCGGACCTGCTGATGATCGACACCGCCGGACGCCTGCAAAACCGCACGGATCTGATGGAGGAGCTGGCCAAGATCGTCCGCGTCATCCGCAAGGTTGACGAGACCGCGCCGCACAACACCTTGCTGGTCCTCGATGCCACCACAGGCCAGAACGCGCTGAGCCAGGTGGAAACTTTCCGCAAGCTGGCCGATGTCTCGGGCCTGATCATGACCAAGCTGGACGGAACCGCCAAGGGCGGCGTGCTGGTCGCTCTGGCCGACAAGTTCGGCCTGCCGATCCATGCAATCGGGGTGGGAGAGCAGATTGATGACCTTGCCCCCTTCGACCCCGAAGAATTCGCCGCCGCCCTGACCGGGCTCGACAAGGGCTGATCCGCCACTTCATCTGGCCCTAAATATCCTCGGGGGTGTGGGGGCAGACAGCCCCCACCCCTTTCCGCCCGGCAAAAGGTTTGCGTAATTGAGCGACTGGCTGATCTCACTTGAAGGCACCGAAACCGGTCACCAACTGGCGCTGGCACTGGCGTTGATGGCTGCCTTCCTGCACGCCGCGTTCGGGGCGCTACAGAAAGGCCGCCATGATCCATGGCTGTCCCGCGGCGCCATTGACGCCAGCTATGGCCTGATGGCCGCCCCGTTTGCCTTTTTCGTGGTTCCCTGGCCTGAACCTCATATGTGGCCGATCTTCGCCCTCGTCTGGCTGATCCACATTGCCTACAAGACGCTGCAGGCCGCGGCGTACACCAAGGGGTCCTACACGGTCGTCTATCCCGTCGTGCGCGGGACAGGCCCGCTGTTTACGGTCATTGGTGCCTATCTCCTGTTCGGTGAAACATTCTCGACCGTGCAGTGGCTGGGCGTCGCAACCCTGCTGGCCGGGATATTTGGCCTGGCCGCCTATAATTTCCGGTTTCTCGAAACCAACCGGGACACACTGGGGATTGCGCTGGTCCTGGCGATCATTACGGGCCTGTTTGTAGCGCTTTACACCACCTATGACGCTTATGGCATACGCGCCACCGCCGACCCGTTCACATTTCTGGCCTGGTTCTTCATGATCGACGGCGCGGCGATGCCGGTCTACGCCTTCCTCAGATGGCGCGCGATGACACATCGCCCTGCACCCGGCCCGCTGATGCTGCGGGGTCTGGCTGGGGGCATCATCGCGCCTTTGTCATTTGGGTCGATCATGCTGGCCACACGGCTGGACAAAGTCGGTGAAGCCGCCGTGCTTCGCGAAACCTCAACCGTCTTTGCGGCGCTGATTGGCTGGCTTGTCCTGAAGGAGACCGTTGGCCCAAGACGCATTGCATTGATGGCATTGATTGCACTCGGCGCCGTAATAGTTGAAATGGGCGGGTAAGCAGCAGGACATACCGATGACAGGCAAAAAAGATATCAACCCATTTCTGAAACAGGTGCTGGAGCTTGGCCCGCCGCTGGCCTTCTTCTTCATCTACCTGCGCTTGCGTGATGACAGTTTTCTGATCGGTGGCACCGAGTATTCCGGCTTTATCATCGCCACGATTATCTTCGTCCCTTTGATGCTGGGGGCAATGGGTATCCTGTGGTACCTGACCGGCCAGCTTAGCCGGATGCAGATTTTCACGGCCTTCATGGTCATTTTCTTTGGTGGCCTGACCGCATGGTTCAATGACGAGCGGTTTTTCAAGATGAAAACCACGCTTGTCTATGGCCTGTTCGCCCTGATCCTTGGCATCGGGTTGCTGCAAAAGAAATCTTATCTGGCCTACGTACTGGATGAATTGCTGCCGATGAAGCACGAAGGGTGGATGATTCTGACGCGCCGCCTTTGCGCCTGCTTCGCCGTTCTGGCCGCCGCAAACGAGTTTGTCTGGCGCACCATGTCGACCGACCTTTGGGTCAAAATCGAAACCTTCGGATTTCCCATCGCGCTGATGGCCTTCCTGATGCTGCAATTCAGCATCCTGCAACGCTATATGGACGACCCGGAACAGAAATAGCTGCCCTGACGTCGCAATACCTGCAAAACAAACAAAATTCTTGGCTTAGCCACCGAGCTATGGGAAGTTGTGTCACCACCCACACTCACACCTTACCCAAGATCGGTGTATACATGACGGCCTTTCCCACCAGCGGCTTCCTTTCGGAGGCCTCCGACGGGCTTAGAGAGATGCTTTCGGCGCAGGCGACCGACATCTCGCTGGCTCAAGGTGAAACCCTATTCGAACAGGGCGATGAAGGCGATTCGCTCTATGCCATTCTGGAAGGCACGCTTGAAGTGTCCTTTCTGGCGATGAGCGGGCGAAAGCTGACGCTGACCCTGATGCGCCCTGGCGAAGTCTTTGGCGAAATTGCGCTGTTTGACAACGGCCCGCGCACGGCGACTATTGCGGCGGCCGAGCCATCGCGCGTTTTGCGCGTACGTCGCAATGACGTCATGAACCAGATCAGAAAACAGCCTGATCTTGCCGTGGATCTGATCCGGTTGGCCGGGGTGCGCATGCGATGGATGGGGTTGCAGCTGAACGAGCAGGTCTTTTTGCCCATGCCCATTCGATTGGCCCGAAAGCTTTTGCATCTGTCGGAATTGCAGGACGACCCAACGCAGCGCATCACCTTGTCGCAGAGCGAACTGGCCGAATTTGTCGGGGCCACACGCGAGGCCGTTTCCAAGACGATCTCGATCTGGAAACGCGACAATATTGTCGAATCCTCGCGCGGCGGATTGCTGATTCAGGATTTCGACGCTTTGCGGGAACTGGCCGATTCCGAACTTATCTGACCCAGTGTGATCTGGTTCACATACGAAGAGGTCGGCGTTGACCTAAGGTGAAGTTGTTACCGTAGGAGGTCAGAGAATCATCCCCGATATCTGTCCACTGATCTCTCCCTGTATCTGAGCCATACGCAATTACCGCGTATGGCTCATTTTCTTTCTGCATGCCTCTTCAGGTGTTCAGGCAATGAAAAAGGCCAGGCGCTTGTCCCGGCCTTTTCTAATCACTCTTCCAGGCTTAGCGCCACAAATCGCGGCTCGCCCCCCCTGCGGACCAAAAGCAGCAGGGATTTCCGCCCAGCCTCTCGCGATTGGTCCATTCGGGCCTCCAGATCCGCGATGGTTTCCACCTTTTGCTGACCCGCTTCCGTAATCAGGTCACCCGCGCGCAACCCTTTCGCGTAGGCTTCAGACGCTTCGTCGACATTCGAAATCACCAGACCTTCGGCATCTGCATCCAATCCCATATCCGCGCGCAGCGTATCTGTGAGCGGGGAGATGGTCAGCCCGAGAATATCGGCGTTTTCTTCGACCGGAGCATCTTGCGTTTCTTCTTCGTCATCTTCTTTGCTTTCTGCGTCTTCGCGGCGTCCCAGCGTGACCAGAATTGTCTGCGTGCCGCCATCGCGATGCACAATGACCCGGACAGCTTTGCCGACTTCTGTTTCGCCAACCTGACGGACCAGACCACGGGTGTCTTCGACCTCGACACCGTCAAAGCTGATGATCACGTCGCCTGCTTTCAGACCGGCCTCCTGGGCGGGGCCTTCCGGAACATCGCTGATCAGCGCGCCGCCGGGCTTTTCCAGCCCCATGGCCTCGGCCATGTCCTCGGTCACGTCCTGAATGCGGACACCCAGCCAGCCGCGCCGGGTTTCACCAAACTCGCGCAGCTGATCGACAACCTTCACTACCACGTTCGACGCCATCGAAAAGCCGATGCCGATCGAGCCACCGTTGGGCGACAGGATGGCGGTGTTCACGCCGATCACTTCGCCGTCCATGTTGAACAACGGACCGCCCGAGTTGCCCCGGTTGATCGCCGCATCCGTCTGGATGTAGTCGTCATAAGATCCGCTGAGCGCCCGGTTGCGGGCGGATACGATACCAGCGGATACAGAAAAGCCCTGACCAAGCGGGTTGCCCATGGCAATAACCCAATCACCCACACGCGCCACGTCGCTGTCGCCGAATTGCACGTATTTCAAGGGGCCGGACGCTTCGACCTTGAGCAGCGCGATATCGGTTTTCTCATCGGTTCCGATGACCTTGGCCACCAGTTCTTTTTTGGGCTGCCCGTCGCCGGGGAAGAATTCTATGAGGATTTCATCAGCTTCCGCAATGACGTGATTGTTGGTGACAATAAAGCCATCCTCTGAGATCACAAAACCCGACCCAAGGGCGTTGCTGCGTCGGGGCGGGCCGTTGTCATTGCCGCCGTTGCGATCCTGAAACTCGCGAAAGAAATCCTCGAACGGAGACCCCTCGGGCACGATGCCCTGCGGACCTGTCTGACCTTCGATCAGGGTGCTTGTGGTGATGTTCACCACGGCCGGGCTGATCTTTTCCGCCAAGGGCGCAAGGCTTTCGCTTCTGGCCTGAGCGGAAACCGACTGCGCCAGCACAAGCAGTGTACCGGCAAAGGCCAGCCACATTAGCCGCATCCAAACACTCACGTCGTCCCATCGGACGGATAAACTGCTCGCTTTCGCCTGCACTTGAGCTCTCCTTGTCGACAATCTTGCCAAGGCCTGTATCGGCCTTTCTTAGTTTCCAATGTAGTCAGTTTAACCCGGTGAGCAACTCGGGATCGCAGCGAAATCACCCGCACGTGAAACCGCCCCGTCAAAAGCCCAGTTGATATGCCCCCCAGAGCAGGATCAAACCACTGACAACACAAAGCAACCCGGCCAGACGCCGGGCCTGTACGGGCATGGCGCGCAGCGCCTCCAGCATCCGTTCGATAAGCGAAGGGGCCAGCGCATAGGCCAGCCCCTCGACAATCAGTACCAGCCCGAAGGCCAGAAGGATCATGCCCATTATTCAGAGACCGGAGCCGCCGGAACACTCCGCCCTGTGGGTGAACCCAGGTAATTGAAAAACTCGGAATCCGGGCTCAACACCAGCGAGCTGTTACCGCCTTGCAGCGCATTCTGATAGGCCGTCAACGAGCGGTAAAATTCAAAGAACTCCGGATCGGCGCTATAAGCTTCGGCAAAGATCGCGTTGCGTTCGGCGTCGGCTTCACCGCGGGTGATCTCAGCCTCACGGCGCGCATCCGACACCAGTTCAACCACAGTCCGGTCAGCCTGCGCGCGCACACGTTGCGCCGCCTCGTTACCACGTGCGCGTTCATCTGTCGCTTCACGTTCCCGCTCGGCCTTCATCCTGTCAAATGTGGCCTCAAGGTTGGCCTGCGGCAAGTCGGTCGCTTTCAGGCGCACGTCGATTACGGTGACGCCTAACGCCTGCGCTTCGGCAATCGCGCTATTTCGAATGCGCAGCATCAAGGCTGCACGATCCGAGCTGAGGATGTCGCGCGAGGAAACCGAACCCAGTACTTCGCGGGTTTCAGCACGCAGAATGCGGTCCAGACGATCCTCGGCCACCGGGATACCACCGACGCCAACGGCCTGACGGAACTGTTCCAGATCAGAAATTCGATAACGCGCAAACGCATCAACCACCAGACGACGATCATCCAGCGGAGTAACTTCCAGCGGGTGGACATCGATGGACAGGATGCGGTTGTCATAGCGCACTACTTCTTGAATCACCGGTATCTTGAACGCCAGACCTGGCTCCTCTTTCACCGCGACAACGCGGCCAAATTGTAAAACCAGAGCACGTTCGCGCTCGTCCACGATGAAAATCGAGGAAAGAACACCGACTACCGCGATGAAAACGATCGGCAAAATAAATGTCGTCTTACGCATCAGTTGCTCTCCCCAGAAGGACTACGGCGCAGCTCATTCAGTGGCAGGTAGGGCACGACGCCTTGCCCTTGTCCACTCGAACTCGGGTCTAGAATGATCTTGTCGACGTCACCCAAAATCTGTTCCATCCGCTCCAAGTACAGACGCTTGCGAGTCACGTCCGGTGCCTTGGAGTATTCTTCCAGAACCGCGCTAAAGCGGCTGGCCTCACCTTGGGCACTATTGATTTGTTGGGCGCGGTACCCTTCAGCCTCTTCCAGAATCTGTGCGGCTTCACCGCGTGCCTCGGCCAGCACACGGTTGGCATAGGCGTCTGCCACGTTCTGCAACCGGTCACGTTCTTGCGCGGCAGCCTGGACATCGCGGAAGGAGGCGATCACGTCCTGTGGCGGGTCGGCTTTGTCAAAGTTGACGCGAATGATGTTCACACCCGAATCGTAGCTGTCCATTGTATCCTGAATCAGCACCTGCAAACGGTCGGCGATTACGCCGCGATCACGGTTAAGGATCGGTGCAAGCTCGCTTTGTGCAATGATCTCACGCATCGCGGATTCGGACACGGCTCGAATCGTCTGGCGCGGATCACGCAGATTAAACAGGTACTTGGCCGGGTCGTTGATGTTCCAGACAACCTGATAATCTATGTCGACCACATTCTCGTCGCCGGTCAGCATCAGGCCATCGTCGCTACCACGCGCGCCACCCATGTCTTCGTTCTGTTCGCGGGTCACCGGAATAACCTCGGCGGTTACAAACGGCCATGGCGCAAAGTTCAGGCCCGGATTGCCGACGGCCGAGAATTCACCCAGAAACAGTTCGACAGACTGTTCTTCGGGTTTGACAGTATAAAAGCTCGCAAGCCCCCAGACTACTGCAGCTGCAACAAGGCCAATCGCAACTGTGCCCTTGGTAAAGGCCGGACCGCCACCGCCCTGACCACCGCTACCGCCACGGCCACCGCCGCCACGGCCGCCCATGAGGACGCGCAGCTGCTCCTGGCCTTTTTTCATCAGTTCATCGATCTCGGGAATATGCGGGCCATCGCTTTCGGGAGGCTTGCGCCCGTTCCCGTTGTTACCCTGATTTCCTCCGCCACCGGATGAGCCTCCGCCCCCCCAGGGGCCGCCGCTGTTGCCCGCCATATGTATCTTTTCCTTCGTTTTGGACCGTGTGATCACGGGTTCCCTTGTAACCTGTGTGCGCGCGCTTGCAAATCAAGCCGTGCGCACAGGTTGCCGCATTGTCACCAGTTCTTCGGCCATGACCGGGTGAACTGCAACCGTGCGGTCAAAATCTTCCTTGGTCGCGCCCATCTTTACGGCGATTCCCGCCAGCTGGATCATCTCGCCGGCACCGGGGGCGACAATATGGCAACCCAGCACCTTGCGCGTGGCCTGAGAGACGATGAGTTTCATCAGTACCCGCTGCGTGCCGCCAGCAAAAGATTTCTGCATCGGCTTGAAAGATGTGGCATAGACCTCGATCGGTTCCTGTTCTGCTGCCTCTTCTTCGCTGAGGCCGACAGTTCCCATCTCGGGCTGAGTGAAGATCGCAGTCGGGATCAATTCGTGATCTACCGGTGTCGGATTGCCTTTGAACACGGTTTCCACAAAGGCCATCCCCTCGCGGATCGCGACCGGGGTCAGGTTCACCCGATCGGTCACATCGCCAATGGCAAATATCGAGGGAACGGCGGTCTGGCTGTATTCATCCACGATGATCTCACCCTTACGACCGCGTTCAACGCCCAAAGCCTCCAACCCAAGGTTATCGGCATTCGGCGCACGGCCCGTGGCATACATCACCACATCAAAACTCTGCTCGGAGCCGTTGGTGGCCTTGACCCAGATCTTGTCGCCTTGCTTTTTCATCTCAAGCACATTGGTGCCCAGATGCAGGTCGATGCCGTTCTGGCACATTTCTTCGCTGATCAGTCCACGCGCCTCGTCATCAAAACCCCGAAGGATCTGTGCGCCGCGATAAAATTGAGTCGTCCTGACCCCCAGCCCGTTCATGATCCCGGCAAATTCACAGGCGATATAACCGCCCCCTACGATCAGGATGCTTTCTGGCAGCTTACCCAGATGGAATATCTCGTTCGACGTAATCGCCAGTTCCGAGCCCGGAAAATCCGGAACAACCGGGCGACCGCCAGTGGCGATCAGAATGTGTTTGGCGGTTTTGCGGGTTCCATCGGTCAGCTCGACCGTGTGGGCATCCACAAGGCGCGCACGCTGGTCAAAGCTTTCGACGCCGTTGTTCTTCAGGATATTGCGATATATCCCTTCCAACCGATCAAGCTCGGCCACCAGCTTGCCGTGGAAAGTGTTCCAGTTGAACGCGCCGGGCTGAATGTCCCAGCCATAGGCCTGCGCATCCCCGACCATGCCCGAGTATTCGCTGGCAAAGACCATCAGCTTCTTTGGCACGCAGCCCCGGATCACACAGGTGCCGCCATACCGGTCTTCTTCGGCCAGCGCGACCTTGGCGCCGGTTTCGCCCGCCGCAACACGCGCCGCGCGGACCCCGCCCGAACCTCCGCCGATGACAAAAAGATCATAGTCAAAGCTCATGCCGGGTTCCTTCGTTCAACTTTCAAAATTCTCTGGATATCTGGGCGTAAAAAAGCCTGTGCCAACCCCCGGCGCGGAAAATTCGAACTTTCATAGCCACTTGCCGAACGGAACTGCACGAAACTCAGTCCGAAAAATCGGAGAACAGATTGTCGCGCGACCCGCTGAGCAGCTGATCCAGTTCGACCGTGCCCGCGTTGATATCCCGCAGCTCGACCCGGCCATCGCCATGGCCGATCACGACCTTGTCGCAGATGTCGATGAACAGGCCATTTTCCACAACACCGGGCACCTGGTTCAGGATCAGCGCCATCTGGCGCGGGTTGCCGATGCGCTTGAGGTGCAGGTCAAGGATGTGGTTGCCCTCATCGGTTACAAACGGGGCCTCACCATTCATGCGCAGCGCCGAGGACGTTCCAAGTACATCCATTGTATCCAGGGCTTCCTCGATCAATGTGCGCGTTGTCTGCCAGCCAAAGGGAATGACCTCGACAGGCAGTGGAAAGGCCCCCAGAGTTTCAACTTCTTTGCCTGCATCGGCGATGACGATCATCTGATCGCTGGCCGTGGCCACAATCTTTTCCTGCAAATGCGCACCGCCGCCCCCCTTGATCAGGTTCAGGTCCTGATCGAACTCATCCGCGCCGTCGATGGTCATGTCCAGCCAACCGGCCTGATCCAGTGAAATGACGTCAATACCAACCTCGCGGGCAAGCTGCGCCGTGCGGGTCGAGGTTGGAACACCCTTAATCCGCAGGCCGTCTTCGCGCACCCGTTCACCCAGACGGCGCACCAGCCAGGCGGCTGTCGATCCTGTGCCAAGGCCCACGCGCATCCCGTCTTCGACCATGTCGGCGGCACGGTACGCGGCAACATATTTCGCGGTGTCGATTGGCGACAGATCTCTGGTCATAGCAGCTTTCCCAGTTTATTCTGACGGAGTTATAGGGAATGCGTCAGGCGACTGCGACCCCATTTTGCGATCCGACAGGCGTTAAGATGTCTCAGGACTACGCGTTTCCTGTCGGAAAAGTCGCAATCATGTCTTACACCCACATCTTTGCGCTGTAAGTTGCGCGCATGTTGACCCCGTACCGCCTGCACTATGCCCCTGACAACGCCTCGCTGGTGATCCGGCTGGCGCTGGACGAGATGGGCGTGGCTTATGAAACGGTGCTGGTGGACCGCCGCCAGAACGAGCAGGACAGCGACGCGTATCGGTCGCTTAATCCCAACGGGCTGATCCCGGTTCTGGAAACGCCGCAGGGCCCGATCTTTGAAACCGCGGCGATCCTGCTTTGGCTGACGGAGCGCCATGGTCAACTTGCCCCGACGGCGGATGATCCTGAACGCGCCGGATTTCTGAAATGGCTGTTTTTTGCGTCCAACACGTTGCATGCGGATCTGCGCATCCTGTTCTACGCTGAAAAATACATAGACGCCTCACAGGCCGACACGCTGCGCGCGGGCATCCGACCCCGGTTGCTGCAGCACCTGCGGCTGCTGGATGCGCTGGCGCAACGCGGGCCTGAGTGGTTTCGCGCAGGTGTCCCATCGGTTCTGACCTATTATGTCGCCTGCATGATGCGCTGGATGGCCCTGTACCCCGTAAGTGCTAACCGTAGCTGGTATCAACTGGCCGACACGCCGCATCTGCAGAAAGTTCTTCTGCACCTTGAGACATGCCCCGCCACCCGTTCGGCAATCGCTGCGGAAGGTTTGGGCGTTACACCTTTCACATCCCCTACTTACGCTAATCCCCCGGAAGGCTCGGCTATCTGATATGTTCCTATCTGTCTTCGATATGTTCAAAGTGGGCATTGGCCCGTCTTCATCGCACACAATGGGCCCGATGGTGGCCGCGGCGCGCTTTTTGGACATGATGCGCGCCTCCCCCTTTGAATTTACAGGCCTGAAAGGATCGTTGCACGGCTCGCTTGCCTTCACCGGTGTCGGTCACGCGACCGATCGGGCGACCATTCTGGGTCTGGCGGGTTTTGTTCCTGACACCTATGACAATGAAAAGGCCGAGGCCGCGCTGGCTGATATCGCCCGCACGCACACGGTCACGCCCGAAGGCCTGCCGACGCTTCATTTCGATCCCAAGGCGGATCTGATCTTTGACTACGACAACAATCTGCCCGGGCACGCCAACGGGATGATCCTGATGGCCACCGACGCACAGGGCGATGTGATCCTGCGGCAGGTGTTCTATTCGATTGGCGGCGGCTTTGTCCTGACCGAGGAAGAACTGGCCGAGGGGAAAGACACCGATGAGGGCGACCCGGTCCCGTTCCCGTTCAAGTCCGCCGCAGAAATGCTTGAGATGGCCAAATCCAGTGGCAAGACCATAGCCGGGATGAAGCGCGCGAACGAGATCGCGCGGGGCTGCGCCGACAGTTTCGCGAAAGGCTCGGCCCGCCTGTGGGACGTCATGAATGCCTGTATTGAACGCGGCTTGACCACTGACGGCATCCTTCCGGGCGGGTTGAAAGTGCGCCGCCGCGCGAAAGGCATCTATGATGCGCTGATGGCCGAACGCGGCATGAACCTGACCGCGCCGCACACGATCAACGACTGGATGAGCGTCTATGCCATGGCGGTCAACGAGGAAAACGCGGCGGGCGGGCAAGTTGTCACCGCGCCCACCAACGGGGCCGCAGGTGTTCTGCCCGCTGTTCTGCGCTATTATCTAGATCACGTACCGGGCGCGTCCGAAAGTCATATCGAGGATTTCCTGCTGACCGCGGCGGCCATTGGCGGGTTGGTGAAGTACAACGCCTCAATCTCGGGTGCCGAAGCCGGATGTCAGGCCGAAGTTGGCAGCGCGGCCGCCATGGCGGCAGCCGGGCTTTGCGCCGTGATGGGGGGAACCCCCGAACAGGTGGAAAATGCCGCCGAGATCGCGCTGGAGCATCATCTGGGCATGACCTGCGACCCTGTTGCCGGGCTGGTTCAGGTTCCTTGTATCGAACGAAACGGGCTGGGGGCCATCAAAGCGGTTTCAGCCGCCTCGCTGGCCTTGCGCGGAGATGGTCAGCATTTCGTGCCGCTGGACGCGGTGATCGAGACGATGCGCCAGACCGGCCATGACATGCATGAGAAATACAAGGAAACGTCGCTGGGTGGTCTGGCTGTGAACGTACCGAACTGCTGAAACAGAAAGCGAGGGGCGACATGCGTGGACATTGTCTGTGCGGCAAGATCCGGTTCGAGGTCGACCCTCCGGTACTGTCATGCGTCAGCTGCCATTGAGACAGTTGCCGCCGCCAGTGCGCAGCGCCGATGACAACGTATTTCGGAGTTCACGATGGCCATTGGCGGTGGACCGGTGAAGAGCCCAAGCGTTTCAACTCCTCTCCCGGTGTCGAGCGCAGCTTCTGCCCGCACTGCGGCACGCCAATGTCCTTCCGTTCAACCGCCATGTCGGATGTGATGCACCTTTTTGTCGCGACACTGGACTCTCCTGACACGCTGGAACCTACGTTGCATGTCGCGCATGAAGAAAAGCTGAAATGGCTGAAATTGGAGGATGGTTTGCCTACCTGCAACGGGCCGGATTACACCAAGGTTCAGCCTCTGGCCGACCGCTGACAACAGCGCTTCCCTCTGCGTCGCGAAACAGTTAGCGTCGCGCTCGTGACTCAGGACAGACCCGTCTTTGGCATCTTTTTGATGCTCGGTTTTTGCGTGCTCGCGCCCTTGGGGGATGCGATGGCGAAGCTGTTGGGCGAGACCACACCGCTGGGTCTGCTGGTCATGGTCCGTTTCGCGGTGCAAGCGGTGATCCTGATCCCTCTGGTTGCGGTGACGGGGCGGCCCTGGCGGATGCGCGGACGCATCCTGCGGCTGACACTGCTACGGACCCTGCTGCATATCATCGGCATTTCGGCCATGTTCAGCGCGCTGCAATTCCTGCCTTTGGCGGATGCCGTTGCAATTGCCTTCGTCATGCCATTCATCATGCTGCTGCTGGGCAAATATGTTCTGGAGGAAGAGGTCGGTTCCCGCCGTCTTGCCGCCTGCATCGTCGGGTTCATTGGCACGTTGCTAGTTATTCAACCCAGCTTTGCAGAGGTGGGCGCACCTGCGTTGCTGCCACTGATCGTTGCCGTGGTTTTTGCCTTGTTCATGCTGGTCACCCGGCAAGTCGCGAAAGAGACCGACCCGGTGTCGTTGCAAGCCGTGTCCGGCGTATTTGCGACAGTCCTTCTGGCTCCGATCCTTCTGATTGGCACGCAAATGAACATTCAAGAGCTCTCGATGACCCTGCCGTCCAGCGACCTGAACTGGCTGCTGATTGCGATCGGGGTGTTGGGTACGGTCGCCCATCTGCTGATGACTTGGTCGCTGCGCTATGCGCCCTCTGCTACACTGGCCCCGATGCAATATCTGGAAATCCCGGTTGCAACCCTGATCGGATGGGTGATCTTCAGCGACCTGCCCGACGGATTGGCTGCAGTTGGCATCGTCATTACCATTGCCGCAGGCCTGTACGTCATTCTGCGCGAGCGGGCCAGCGCCCGGTCTGCCCCGACAGAAACACCTGCATAAGCGGATCGAGTGCAGCGCGCGGGATCATCACCAGCAAGCCCGGCCCATCCATCTTCAGCTCGACAGGTGCCAGTGCGCGGTTGGACGTTCCCACCTGCCCGTCCGGCCGAAAGGCCAGATCGTCAATCGGCCATTCCAGCCCGGTACTACGCCCCGTCACTGACTGCATCGGAAACAGCGAGACCACATCGCCGGGCGCAACCGGCAGCTTGATCTCTGGCGGTGCGTGAAAAACCAACTCACGTTCGCCCAGCAATATGCAGGCCTGATCCTGCCGTCGGACCAGAACATTCAGAACGGCCAGTTGATGATCAAGCCGCCCGCCAAGAAACCCTGCCCCCAGAACCAGCGGAGCGTGCAGATTGCGCAGAGCCTTGTCGAAATCGGTACTGTCCTGTTCGCGGATGGCAAACAGGCGATCCGCGGGAATTTTTGCTTGCGTCGCTTGGCTCAGCGAATCGAAGTCACCAATCACCGCATCGGGAATCCGGCCTGATTCTGTCAAAACGTCCGCTCCGCCATCGGCGGCAACGACCGAATTGACGCGATTCAGCACCAGATTCAGGTCTCCATATCCGATAAATCCCCCTCCGAACAACCCAATTGGATCGGCAGAGCGTACAATTGGCTTGATTTTCCTAAGATTGGCCATTTTTCCCGGATTTGGACACATTAAGACCACAAAATGATAGGTTCATGCATAAAGTTCAGAGCCTTCGTGTGCTCCCGATTCCGGGTAAGTGGGCTCTCGTAGTTTGTAAAGGACGTGCGTCTGATGGTACAGAATAACAAGGTATTAACCGTTTCATATGGAACCTTCTCCTGCACTTTGGAAGGATTTGATGATTCCTTTGAAACGATGAAAGCCATCGCCGAGTATTTCCGCGATCTCGCAGCGGATGACCGTTACTTCGGCTCGGAACCCCCGCAACCGGATGCCGAAATGCTGACCCGCATCGCCCGGCGCGATGCATCACAGCGCGTCGAAGCCCGTCAGAACGAATCCGGCCTGTTGCTGCGCGCCACTCAGACCACCGAAACTCCTGTCGCTGCTGAAGAACCGGCCCCGCACACGGCCGCTATCAAGGCTGCCGATACTCCCACTCATGTTCAGCCGCAACCGGCCCCCGCGCAGACCGGGTTCGCCGAAGCGGAACCTGTCGCGGACACCCCGCCACCGGCTGCTGACAGCATCGCGGCGAAACTGCAACGCATTCGCGCGGTCGTCTCTCATTCCGACGTGCCCGCTGCCGAGTATTCCGAAGACGAAGAGTCGCCGCTGCTGGCCAATACCGCCCCCCCGGTAGATGCTGTGGCCGCTGCGTTTGAGGCCGGTGCGCTCAGCGCAGAAGACTTTGCCGAACCCACAGAGCCTGAATCCCAGGAAACCGAAGAGCCCGCGGCACCTGCGATTGATGAGTTGCAGGATCAGGAAGCTGAAGAACCGCAAGCGGCTGAGACAGCAGAAGCGCTGATCCCCGAAGGTGCTGAAACTCAGATCGAAGAAACCGTTGACTTGCAGGCGCCCCTGACCCCCCAGCCCCTGCATATCGACGAAATCGAAGACGCGCCGGTGGCGGATCAGTCCGCTGCCGAGCCTTTGTTCGCTGATCTTGAAGACGTTGCCGAAGACGATTTCGACGAAGAAGATGCCCCCAACATCCTCAACGTTGAAGACGTAGCAATTGAATCCGACGATGAACCGGTCGAGGAAGACCTGACGCAGGGTGTATTGACGGCAGAAGACGAAATGCACCTGTTGACCGAAATTTCCGAGATCGAACAGCACCTGTCCGGTCGTTCGAGCCAAAAACTGGCTGACGATGCGGATCCCGATCAGGATATGTCGCGCCTGATGGCAAAGACCGGCGAGCATATGGATGACCCCAGCAGCAGCGATGCGCGCGAAACCTATTCGCACCTGCGCACCGCCGTCGCAGCCACCGAAGCCGACCGCGACGGTCAGGCGCGCTCGAAAGAGGCGGCCGACCGGGAATACCGCGGCGATCTGGCATCCGTGGTCAGCCCACGGCGACCCGAAATCAAGGTAACCAGCATGCGTCCGGCACCGGAAGCTCCGGCGCCACTCAAGCTGGTGGCCGAGCAGCGCGTGGATGAACACGGAACATCCGCAAGTCCGGTCTTGCCACGTCGCGTCACTACAGACCAGGAAGCAACCGGATCAGAGGAAGGCGGTTTTGCACAGTTTGCACAGGAACAGGGTGCGCAATCGCTGCCTGATCTTCTGGAAGCGGCTGCCGCCTATCTGTCCTTCATCGAAGGTCAGGAGCAGTTTTCGCGCCCGCAGCTGATGAACAAGGTGCGTTCGCTGAAACAAGACGAGTTCAATCGCGAAGAAAGCCTGCGTTCTTTTGGGCAGTTGCTGCGCGATGGTAAAATCGAGAAAGCCGGAGGCGGGCGTTTCGCGGCGTCCAACCTGATCGGTTTTCGCCCCGATGACGAGCGTGCCGTAGGCTGATCACGCTTGAAGGTTATCAATCAAGGCCGGGTTTACCCCCGGCCTTTTTGCTTTTGGCCATTGGACCAAACGCCCGTCCTGAATGACAAAGCCCGAACGTTTCGACTGTTACCAGACGGTCGTCACCAAAGCGCCGAGGACCACGCGTTTTCCCGCACGGCACTCAGCAGGCCCGGTCATTTACACGTACCTCACGAGCGCTAGGACTGATCGGGGTCTTCTTTACCGACGCCGCGAAACACGAACTTGAACGGCAGGGCCCAAAGGATGCCCAGCACGATATAAACCAGCAACTCAATCCAGATCGGAGGACGCCCCAGCAAGTTCACGATCGTCACCACGGCGATGATGTACAGCGGAAGGCCAAGCACAAGGATCACCAGCGACCAGCGCCGGCGTGCCTTGTAACTCAACCCTTTCTTCTGTTTCTCGCGCATCAGTCAGCAAAGGGGTCCGTCACCAGAATGGTGTCGTCCCGCTCCGGGCTTGTGGACAAAAGCGCAACCGGGCATTCGATCAGTTCTTCGACCCGACGCACATATTTGATCGCATTTGCAGGTAAATCCGCCCAGCTGCGCGCGCCTTCGGTCGATTCGCTCCACCCCGGCATTTCTTCATAAATCGGGGTACAGCGGGCTTGCTGATCAGCAGCGGTCGGAAGGTAATCCAAACGTTCGCCATCCAGCTCATACCCGGTACAGATCTTAAGTGTCTCAAACCCGTCCAGAACATCCAGCTTGGTCAGCGAAATACCGTTCACGCCGCTGGTTGCGCAGGTCTGGCGCACCAGACAGGCGTCGAACCATCCGCAGCGGCGCTTGCGGCCTGTTGTCGTGCCGAATTCGTGCCCGCGTTCACCCAGACGCTGACCGTCTGCGTCTTCCAACTCGGTCGGGAACGGCCCTTCTCCAACACGGGTGGTATAGGCCTTAACAATGCCAAGCACGAAATTGATCGAGCCTGGGCCGATACCAACACCGGTTGCCGCCTGCCCCGCAATCACGTTTGACGACGTCACAAAGGGATAGGTGCCGAAATCGATATCCAGCAGCGCGCCCTGCGCCCCTTCAAACAGGATGCGTTTCCCGGCCTTGCGCTTTTCGTTCAGCACTTTCCAGACGGGAGCTGCAAACGGCAGAATTTGTTGCGCGATCTCTTTGAGTTGAGCAATCAGCGCGTCGCGGTCAACCGGCTCGATACCCAGACCCTTGCGCAACGGATCGTGATGTTGCAATGCGCGGTCCACGCGGGCCTCCAGCGTGGCTTCGTCCGCCAGATCGGCAACGCGAACAGAACGCCGCCCAACCTTGTCTTCATAGGCCGGGCCAATTCCGCGACCGGTTGTTCCGATCTTGGTGCCTTTGCTCGCAGCTTCCTCGCGCGCACGGTCCAGCTCGCCATGAATGGGCAGAATCAATGGCGTGTTTTCAGCGATCATCAGCGTCTCAGGAGTGATCTCAACACCCTGCGCCCGGATGGTTGCGATCTCATTGACCAGATGCCAGGGGTCCAGAACCACGCCGTTGCCAATAACGCTCAACTTGCCGCCGCGTACCACGCCCGAAGGAAGCGCGTGCAGCTTATAAACCTCACCGTCGATCACCAGCGTATGACCGGCATTGTGACCGCCCTGAAAACGCGCGATTACGTCCGCCCTTTCGCTGAGCCAGTCGACAATCTTGCCTTTTCCTTCGTCGCCCCATTGGGCGCCGACAACAACCACGTTGGCCATATCCGGTCCTTTTCGTGCTGAGTGATCAAACCCGGCTCATATAGCGGGGCAAAAACGGCAGGGAAACCGATATTTCGCCGCAGAGGAAAATCGGGCTCGCGCGCGATGCCTCCGGCGGGGATATTTGTAGCCAGATGAAGAGTGGATCCCCTGCTTCACCTGGCTGTAAATATCCCGGGGGAGGCGCCCGGAACGGGCGGCGGGGGCAGAGCCCCCTAACCCTGTCGCCGTAAGTGGACAGGTTGCCCATGCGGAGTGGTCAGGTAAGCCTCTTCCCAGGCCTTATGCAGATCAAGCACATCTTTCGGCCTTGCAGCGCCCTGTTCGGCCAGCAATGCCTCAAGCGTTTCCAGCCATGCGTGGAAGTAATCGTCACCGCCATCCAATTCCCGGGCAAGCCCATTGTGTTTCAATGTCGCTGAAAAGCGCGCCGCCCAATCCGCCCACTCGAACCGCCCAGCCTCGTTCAGCGCGACGGTGACGGCAAAGACCTGAGCGTGCCAGGGTTCAGCAAAAACCGGCTCGGGGGCTCCGTGTGAGATACAGTCGTTCATGCCGGTTCCAGGTAGCTTTGCCAGAGGTCCAGCACCACCTGGTCGGCGGGATGTTCGGTGGCGGCCCAGAGTTCTGATGCCGCAAAAGCCACTGCATAAATCGGCTCTGGCGCCTCACCCAACCCATGCGCATTGGAATCGGGCAGAACATGGGTTCCGTGCAGGCGCAGGATTCGGCCCCTGGCACCGGATGCATAGACAGGCAGGCGCGTGTGACCTCCATCCACGAGGCGATTTGCTGTCGGCCGGACCGTGACAACCTCTTGCCCCACAGAATACAGCGCCGCGACATTGGAAGGCCTGTCCGCAGGCCCGCCTTTGGCCAGCGCAGCGGACACCGCTTCGGCCTTGAGCGCTCTGTCTGCAAAGGGGTGCGGATTGTCGCCGCTCACGCCACGCAGATCATCCAATGTCAGAACACCCATTTCGACCAGCAGATCGGCCAGACCGGATATCCATTTCTCATAATACGAAAACCGGGTGTAATCCTTCGGAGACAAGCGTTCGCGCGCGTGGCGCGAAACGTCGATGTTCCACTGCCCCAGAAACCCGGATGCAAGTGTCACCGCAAGAGCGCGGGCGTGCCAGTCTTCGGCAAAAACAGGCGCGTCCTCTGCCTCGGGGTGTATCGGACCATCACCGAAACGGCCTCCCATATCGTGAACGCGGGTCATGATGGCACCTTGGGAAGGCCCGTGCCGATCATGCTGTCGCGCGTCACAAGCGCAGCAAGCTCATCTTCGCTCATTCCGTCTGTGCCTTCAGGGCGCATGGGCAAGACGAGATAGCGAATCTCGGCCGTCGAATCCCAAACCCGTACAGAGGTGTCTTGGGGCAAGGTGACGCCGAATTCGGCCAACACCTTGCGCGGTTCTCGCACTGCGCGGGCTCGGTAGGCGTCGGATTTGTACCATCCGGGCGGGATACCCAGCAGCGGCCAAGGGTAACAGCTGCACAGGGTGCAGACGACCATATTGTGCCGGTCCGGTGTATTCTCGACCACCACCATATGTTCGCCCTGGCGGCCATAGTAGCCAAGGTCCGCTACGACCGGAGTGGCGTCTTCAAGCAGGGCAGCTTTGAAGGCAGGGTCGCTCCAGGCTTTGGCAACGACGCGCGCGCCGTTTTGCGGCCCGATCCTGTTCTGATAAGTGTCGATGATCTCATCCAGAGCCGCCGGATCGATCAGCCCTTTGCGGGTCAGAATCGTCTCGAGCGCTTTGACGCGCAATGCGGGTTCAGGTGGCAACAGGGCATGCGGGTGGTCGTGATCGTCATGTGGCATGGCCGCAGCCTGCGTCACAAATCAACACACTGTCCAGTCCCTTTGACGTGATGGGATACATCAAAGAAGTTGATGCCAACTCCTGACTTGCCCCCGCTGGCAAACTTGCATAAGTACCACGCGATACACGCCACGCTGTACAGGACCACCATGGAAAACGTCGTTCTCATTATCCATCTTCTTCTGGCTCTGGGCCTGATCGCCGTTGTCCTGATGCAGCGGTCCGAAGGCGGTGGCCTGGGTATGGGTGGTGGCGGTGCCATGGCCGGTCGCGCAGCAGCGACGGCATTGGGCAAGCTGACGTGGATTCTGGCGGCCTGTTTCATCGTCACCTCGATCACGCTGACCATTCTTGCGGCTCAGAAATCTTCGGGCAGCTCGGTAATCGACCGTCTGGGCGTTCCGGCACCGGCTTCGACCGAGGAAAGTGCACCGGCGATTCCGTCGGTTGATGATCTTTTGCCGCCGGCACAGGACGACAACGCGCCGCTGATCCCGCAGGCGGATTGATCCACAAAACTTAGAAACATGAAAGAGGACTGCAACAGCATCTTGCGGTTCTCTTGCGCTTTTCGCGCGAATCCTTTATACGTGAAGTCCCGTGATGCAGCGGTTTTTCGGAACCGCCGGGCAGCTGATTTTGACGTCTCACGGGAGCAGCCGAAAAACTATGGCACGTTTTATTTTCATCACCGGTGGTGTGGTTTCGTCCTTGGGCAAAGGGCTGGCTTCGGCAGCTTTGGGCGCTTTGTTGCAGGCCCGCGGTTATTCGGTGCGTCTGCGCAAGCTGGACCCCTATCTGAACGTCGATCCCGGCACGATGTCGCCCTTTGAGCATGGCGAAGTGTTTGTCACCGATGATGGCGCCGAGACCGATCTGGACCTTGGCCATTACGAACGGTTCACCGGTGTCGCAGCGCGCAAGACCGACTCGGTCAGCTCGGGCCGGATTTATTCCAATGTTCTGGAGAAAGAGCGCCGCGGAGATTACCTCGGCAAGACCATTCAGGTGATCCCGCACGTCACCAACGAGATCAAGGATTTCATCGCCATCGGCGAGGATGAGGTTGATTTCATGCTGTGTGAGATTGGCGGTACCGTGGGTGACATCGAAGGCCTGCCCTTCTTTGAAGCCATCCGACAGTTCAGTCAGGACAAACCGCGCGGCCAGTGTATCTTTATGCATCTGACGTTGCTGCCCTACATCAAAGCGTCGGGTGAGTTGAAAACCAAGCCGACCCAGCACTCGGTGAAAGAACTGCGCTCGATCGGTCTGGCCCCCGATATTCTGGTCTGTCGGTCCGAAGGGCCTATCCCGACCAAGGAACGGGAAAAGCTAGCCCTGTTCTGTAACGTGCGTCCGGACAGCGTGATCGCGGCGCAGGACCTGTCCACCATTTACGACGCGCCGCTGGCCTATCACCGCGAGGGGCTGGACCAGGCCGTTCTGGATGCCTTCCAGATCAGCCCCGCCCCCAAACCTGATCTGGCCAAATGGGAAGATGTCAGCGACCGCATCCACAACGCCGAAGGCGAAGTGAAAGTGGCCATTGTCGGCAAATACACGCAGCTTGAAGACGCCTATAAGTCGATTGCCGAGGCGCTGACCCATGGCGGTATGGCCAACCGTGTGAAGGTCAAGATCGAGTGGGTGGATGCCGAAGTTTTCGACACCGAAGACGCAGCTCCGTATCTGGAAGGGTTCCACGCCATCCTAGTCCCCGGTGGTTTTGGCGAGCGTGGCACCGAAGGCAAGATCAAGGCGGCGCAATATGCGCGCGAGCACAAAGTCCCCTATCTGGGCATTTGTCTTGGCATGCAGATGGCGGTGATCGAGGCAGCGCGGAACGTTGCGGGTATTACCGAAGCCGGGTCCGAGGAATTCGACCATGAGGCCGGGAAGAAACGGTTTGAACCGGTGGTCTATCACCTCAAAGAGTGGGTACAGGGCAACCACAAGGTCGAGCGCAAGGTCGGCGACGACAAGGGCGGCACAATGCGCCTTGGGGCCTACAACGCAGTATTGGCGGACGGATCCAAAGTCGCCGAGGTCTATGGCGGCACCCAGATCGAGGAACGGCACCGCCACCGCTATGAGGTGGACATCAAGTATCGCGACAAGCTTGAAAAAGCGGGCCTGAAGTTTTCGGGCATGTCGCCGGACGGTCGTCTGCCCGAAATCGTGGAATGGGCGGATCACCCGTGGTTCATTGGCGTTCAGTACCACCCGGAGCTGAAGTCCAAGCCGTTTGACCCGCATCCGCTGTTTCGCGATTTTGTGCGGGCCGCGAAAGACACCTCGCGCCTGGTCTGATCCCTGACTGTGTCGGACTGTCACCCCACGTTGTTTCGTGGGGATTGATCTCTTAACTGTGTGCAGAGGCAGGCTTTCTGCTTTTGCATTTCACGATTTCAGGAGATTTCCGATGAGCAACGCAACAACGATCAGCAACCTTCAGCAAGCGCTTCATATGGAGCTTACTGCCGCGCACCAATACCAGTTGCACGCGCACGTTCTGGACGATTGGGGCCTTGATATTCTGGCTGAGAAAATGCGGGGCGAGATGCAGGAAGAACTGGTGCATTCTGACGCCTTTATTGAACGTATCCTGTTTCTGGGTGGAACCCCCGAGCTTGCGTTTCAGAAAAGCCCTGCCGCAGCGGGTACACTGGAAGAAATGTTTGCCTCTGATCTCCAAGACGAGAGTGAGGCCGTTGTTTTTTACACCAATGCAGCGCAACAGGCGGCCGAAGTCGGTGATGTTGGTTCGCGTTCACTGTTCGAACGCATCCTGATGGAAGAAGAAGGTCACAAAGCCTGGCTGGAGACACAGCTGAGCCTGCTGCAACGTCTGGGCGAATCTGCGTTTAGCGCGAAATTCGTCTCTGGCGCCGCGGGCGAAGCCTGAGGCCTTGGTTTCAAACCGGTGGATGTCACAGGTACTTTGCGCAGCTGACGCAATCTGTGCCTGTGCCGTCACCTCAAAGTGACCTGTCTGGGTGCAAAAACTCTGGCCGGGTCATTTTCGCAGCGTTAGCTGTAGGATACGCGACAACAGGAGAGTTCCGATGACCAGCCAGTCCCAGAAAGCCGTGACCTTTACCAGCCTTCACAAGAAAGGCGATCCTGTCATTCTGTTCAATATCTGGGACGCTGGCAGCGCTGGCGCTGTTCGGGACGCTGGTGCCCAGGCCATCGCGACCGGCAGTGCCCCTGTTGCCATGGCGCAGGGCTATGGCGACGGGCAGAACATTCCACTTGAGGCCGCGTTGGACAATGCACGCCGCATCGTTGCAGCGGTTGACTTGCCCGTTACACTGGATTTCGAGGGCGCTTATGCCGAAGACCCGCAAGGGATCGCGCAAAACGTTCAGCGCGCGCTGGACTGCGGTGTTGTTGGTTTCAACTTTGAAGACCAGATCATAGGTGGAGACGGCCTCTTTGACATCGCCACTCAGGCCAAACGTGTTGAAGCGATGTGCGACGCCTGCGCGCGCGCAGGCATTCCCGCCTATGTCAATGCGCGCACAGATATCTTCCTGAAGGCAGCAGCGGACACCCATGACGACACGATGCTGGATGAGGCCATTGCCCGTGCCAATGCCTATGCTGATGCAGGTGCCAGCGGATTCTTTGCACCTGGGCTAAAGAACGAAGCCCTGATCGCCCGGCTTTGCGAATCCACGGCCTTACCGGTCAATATCATCGCCCTGCCCGGCACGCCGGATACGCCCACCCTGGCAAAACTGGGGATTGCGCGGATCAGCTACGGTCCGGTTCCCTATCGCCAAATGCTGGCCTGGTTGCAAACCGCAGCCAAAGAGGCCCTGACCTGGTAATCACGTCAAAAGCCTGACCGAAGCCATTTCACCGGATCCTGAGTGACCTGGGTGGTAATTTATCTTCAAAGTTGGCTAGGGTTTTCATTGAAAATCCCCGACCAACTAAACCGATCAAGACACCTGAATCCCCGTAAACCCTGACTGGTCGAAAGATAACGTTAAGTTTTTGAACGCCTTTTTTTAAGGCGCCGATAGTTCATATTCCGAAGTATCTGACCAATTTTGGATCCTCGTAATTGATACCTTTTGCCGCCGGGAAACAACGCCAACTTTCCATGAACAGCACCGAACTGTGTTACACGCCAGCCCTGATCCTTCCAGACCCGGTGCAGAAGCTCCAATCGAACATCTGCGTAATCTTCGGCATTCAAAACCTGAACGTCTTGCGCTGGCTTACGCATCACGACCATGAATTCGATACCCTTGGGTTCCTGCACGTCTTCGATTTGCAAAGATGTCAAGCCCAAGTATTGGCAGTCTTGCAGCATCAAGCGCAGCGAACTGGGTGTCATAACAGTGCAATGAGCATCCTGATAAGGAGATTCTGGCGTTGTTTGCTGCCACTGTTCCCACAAAACAGCGGGATCAAATTGCAGTCTGTGAAGTTCAGGTGGTGTTTGATGGTTAACAGGCTTGAACTCTGCGCCGCAGGCCTCACGGGAGAGAACGTAACGCGAGTCAAAAACCTGCTTTTCTGTCGGTTTCTTTCGATCTTCCCGGTAGGCTTCAAGCCATTCTGACGTAGTTGTCGGGGGGCGGAAATGGTCGAAACATAACCGCCCATCCGGTACGATCATGATCAAGCGCCCCCCTGACTTCAGTAGCGCCTCACAAGCTTGAAGAAATTTGATCGGATTCGGTAAATGTTCAAAATTATGGGAACTATATATATAATCGAAACTGCCATGTTCGTCTTTTGGCACGACTGAACCCAACTCGGTGGCGCTGCCGACGAAGTCTATCTCCTCTATTAGGCCGTAACTATCAGGGTTAATTGTGTCATTTCCCTCCGCCGACGCCAAAAGTTCTTGCGCGGTCAGTACGTCTGCTATTTTGACATTGTAGCCTTCAGCTTTCGAAACGAGCGGATTGAACCAAGGTGCGATTTCCAGCCCCTTGTCTGATTTACTGATCCCCATTGCACCAGGTAAACGCGGTATCATCTGAAACTTCCTTTCAAATACAACTTTATCGTGCACAGGTCCGACTCGGCGCTGGATACATGCAATACTGTATCAAGACCAGCATTTCGTGCTTGGCCGATCACGACCTGTCGTCTAGGTGTTTGTTATGTTGAAAAGGTTCTTTAAGGCGCTCAGACCGCCTCATCATGAACAGTTGCCGGACCCGGATGCAGAACTTGCTCTGGGTGCTCTGATGGTGCGCGTCGCGCAGGCAGATCGCGATTACAAGCTGGAAGAGATCAGTCTGATCGACAAGATACTGGCCCGTCTGTACCAGCATAACGCGATTGAGGCAGCTAAGGTGCGTGCCACCTGTGAAAAGCTCCATGCTGCGGCACCGGAAACAGATACGTTCGGCAAACTGATCCGGGAAACCACGGATCTGAAAGAGCGGCTGGCAGCCCTTGACGCGTTGTGGGAAATCGTTCTGGCGGATGGCAGTTCGGACGAGGGCGAGATAAAGATCGTCGAAGAAGCCCGCATTGCCATGGGCCTGAGCTACAATGACAGTCAGGCAGCGCGCGAGCGCGTCCAAAGCCGCTTGGATGTGAGTTAAGCGCCCGCTATATCTTACCCATGTTCAGTGACTTTCTTTCCAGGCTCACACAGCCCAAGCCCGACCCGCTTGTCGAAGATGATGCCCGCCTGGCCCTGACGGCCCTGCTGGTGCGTCTGGCACGATCTGACAACGATTATTCTGCCTCCGAAATGTCGCGCATCGACCGCATATCGGCAGAACGATACGGTTTGTCCCCATTCGAAAGCGCGGCTTTGCGCGCCCGTGCCGAAGATCTGGAGACCGAAGCCCCCGACACGGTCCGTTTTACCCGCGCCATCAAGGAAGCAGTCGCTTATGAAAACCGGCTGGCGGTGGTTCAGGCGCTGTGGTCAGTGGCCCTGGCTGATGGCCACCGCACGGGTGAGGAGGACTCGCTGCTGCGTCTGGTTGTCAGCCTGCTGGGGGTCAGCGACGTGGATTCGGCTTTGGCCCGGCAAAAGGCCGCCAAATCTTGATAGCCATGCTTGGCATGTACGACATGCCCGAGGTTCAGGCCGCCAATGGTCGGTTCTGGGGGTTGATTCGCGCGAATCTGGGTTACGGACCAGAACAGCTGACCCGAGACGCCGATGTTTGGCAGGTTTGGCTTGAACCCGATCTGGTGCTGGCACAGACCTGTGGAATGCCCTATCGCACACGCTTGCATGGTCGTGTTCAACTGGTGGGCACCCCGGATTACGGCCTGCCCGGTTGCCCTGCCGGGCATTATTGCTCGGTCTTTGTGGCGCGGCGCGACGACGACCGCACGCTGGCGGGAATGACTGACGGTATCTTCGCATATAACGAAGCATTGTCCCAATCCGGCTGGGCGGCACCCATCACGTATTTATCCCGGGAGAACCTGTATCCTGCGTCGTTGTTGGAGACAGGCGGTCACGCGCTGTCAGCGCAGGCGGTCTCGGAGGGGAAGGCAGATTTCGCGGCGCTGGATGCGTTGACCTGGATGATGTTGCAAGAACATACCGATCTGGGCGAAAGCCTGCGCGAACTGGCAAAAACCGCTTCTACACCGACCCTGCCCTATATTACCGGACCCGACCAAAACGCGGATCTGGTCGCAGACGCAGTTCGGGCAGCAATAGAAAACCTTGCCGAACACGACCGCAAAACGCTGCACATTCAGGGGCTGATCGACATCCCGGCGGAGGAGTACCTGTCCGTACCGACCCCGCCACCGCCATGCGCCCAGCAGATAATCTGATGGCCAAATTGTCGGGTGCATTTGGTCAATTTGACAGTTTCCGACCCTGAATTTGCGAATTGCGCATTGCATTGAGCAAATTTTTCGGCCCTAGTACCGCACCAACACCACAAACTACTGGACTGCCCGTGACAGAAACCGCTCCCGTCATCGAAATCAAAAACCTTCACAAAAGCTTCGGCAATCTGGAAGTGTTGAAGGGGGTGGACATCACAGCGCATGGCGGCGACGTGGTCTCGTTGATCGGGTCATCGGGGTCAGGAAAATCAACTTTGCTGCGCTGCTGCAATCTGTTGGAAGACAGCCAGCAGGGCGAAATCCTGTTCAAAGGCGAACCTGTCAAATGGTCGGGCGATAGCCATGGGCGCCGCCCCGCGGACCCCAAGCAGGTCCTGCGCATCCGCACCAACCTGTCGATGGTGTTTCAGCAGTTCAATCTGTGGGCGCATATGACCATCCTGCAAAATGTCATGGAAGCCCCCGTGACCGTTCTGGGCCGCGACAAGGCCGAAGTGGAAGACAGCGCGCGCAAATACCTTGAGAAAGTTGGCATTGGCGACAAATGCGACGCCTATCCGGCGCAATTGTCCGGCGGTCAGCAACAGCGCGCCGCTATCGCGCGGGGGCTGTGCATGGAACCACAGGCGCTGTTGTTCGACGAACCGACCTCGGCGCTGGATCCCGAACTGGAACAGGAAGTGATCAAGGTGATCAAGGATCTGGCAGCCGAAGGGCGCACCATGATCATCGTGACTCATGACATGAAAATGGCGGCAGATATCTCGAGCCACGTGGTATTTCTTCATCAGGGCCTGATCGAGGAAGAAGGTTTGCCCGAAGATATCTTTACGTCACCCGAATCCGAGCGGCTTCGGGGCTTTCTCTCCGCCACTCAGGCGGCTTAACTTCAAGAACAGAACCAAAACTGGGGAGTAACCAATGAAAAACCTGATTCTGTCCACTGCGGCCCTGGCGCTGACTGCTGGTATCGCCATGGCCGACACGATCCGCATGGGCACCGAGGGCGCCTACCCTCCGTACAACTTCATCAACGATGCAGGTGAAATCGACGGGTTCGAGCGTGAAGTCGGCGACGAGCTGTGCAAACGCGCCAACCTGGAGTGTGAATGGGTCAAGAACGACTGGGATTCGATCATTCCGAACCTGGTCTCGGGCAACTACGACACCATCATCGCCGGTATGTCGATCACAGCCGAACGTGATGAGGTCATCGACTTTACCCAAGACTATTACCCGCCGACCGCTTCGGCCTATGTTGCGACCTCTGACTCGGCAGACGTAACTGGTGGTGTCGTTGCGGCGCAAACCGCCACGATCCAGGCAGGCCACGTTGCCGAATCCGGTGCAACCCTGGTCGAATTCGCGACCCCGGAAGAAACCATTGCAGCTGTCCGTAACGGCGAAGCCGATGCAGTTCTGGCCGACCGCGACTATCTGGTGCCGCTGGTCGAGGAATCGGGCGGTGAGCTGGTCTTTGTCGGCGATCCGGTTCCGCTGGGCGGCGGCGTCGGCATGGGCCTGCGTGAAAGCGACGGTGAACTGCGCGGCAAGTTCGACGAAGCCATCACTTCGATGAAAGCCGACGGCACGCTGAACGAGATGCTGATCAAGTGGTTCGGTGAAGGCACCGCCACATACGGTACTGACGGTTCGGTCGTCACCAACTAAGACCTGACCAATCCCGGTCCGGTGCCTCGGCACCGGGCCGATTCCGGCCTAGCCGGAACAGACGTTGGAAAGACGCCATATGTTCTCGTACTGCGCTGATCCTGACACGCTGGGCACGTTCCGCTGGTTTTCATGCTACCTGACCAATGGCGTACACTGGTCGTTCTACCTGTCTTTCATCAAGGTTTTGGCCCTGCTGGCTGTGACCGCGCCCGTCGCACTTGGCTTCGGGTTTGCAGGTGCCATGGCGGCGCGCTCGCATTTCCCCCCGCTCAGCTGGCTGGGCAAAGGGTATATCGCGATTGTGCGCGGCGTGCCCGACATTGCGTTTTTCCTGTTTTTCGTCATCGCACTGGATCAGGCGTTCGAGTGGACGCGGCATAAGATATTGTGCCCGGACTGGACCGACCCAATCCGCCAGGGCAATGATTTCCTTGTTTGTCAGGCTGCCAAGCTGCCACTCGGGACCGCGCCTGAATGGATGCATGAAACCTATGGGTTTTTCCTGGCGGTCATCACGTTCTCTATCGTTTTTGGCGCCTTTGCGGCCAATGTCCTGTTCGGGGGGATGCGCGCCGTACCACATGCGCAGCTGGAAACGGCCGAAGCTTATGGTATGAACCGCCGCCAGACCTTCTGGCGCATCCTGGTGCCTCAGATGTGGGTCTACGCGCTGCCCGGCCTGTCCAATCTGTGGATGGTGCTGATCAAGGCGACGCCCCTGCTCTTCCTGCTGGGTGTTGAAGATATCGTGTATTGGGCGCGCGAACTGGGCGGCACCAAAACCTCGAAATTCACGCAATACCCGCATGGCGACTGGCGCATGTGGTATTTCCTGTTCCTGCTGATCTTCTACCTTGGCATGACCCGTTTCTCGGAACTTGGGTTGGAAAAACTGATGCGGCGATTGTCCCACGGACAGGCCACTTCGGGCGGAGAGCTTCTGCGCAAGGAGACCACGGCATGATGATCCGCGTTCAAGACCGCATCCGGGTGCCGCACGCGATTGCACAGCAATCTGATTCGCGCACTCAATCTCCTTTTCAGGGAGCCCGAGCATGAGCTGCATCCAGACCATTCAGGATTACGGCCTGCGTTCGCTTGGCATTGGGGAGCGCCTGCTGCCCAAGACCGATTTCACCCTGTGCGAACAGTTCACCCTGATCGGCTCGGGCATGATCTGGAACATCTATTTCGGCGTCATGGCGCTGACGACCGGGTTCTTTCTGGCCACTGCACTGGCCGTCGGCAAAGCCTCGACCAACAAATGGCTGCGCAAACCTGCCGAATGGTTCATCTTTCTGTTCCGGGGCTCGCCGCTCTTTATCCAGTTCTTCTTTGCCTATTTCTTCTTCCTGTCGCTGAAGAAAACCTATCCACTGTTTGACGCCTTCACCTCGGCTTGGCTCGGCGCACTGATCGTGCTGTTCCTGAACACCGCAGCCTATTCAGGTGAGATTTTTTATGGTGCTCTGCGCTCGATCCCCAAGGGAGATATCGAAGCGGCAGATGCCTATGGTATGTCCGGCTGGTCGCGGTTTCGGCGGATCGTCTGGCCAACCATGTTGCGGCTGGCCTGGCCTGCCTACACGAACGAAGCCATCTTTCTGTTCCACGCCACCACGCTGGTCTTCTTCTCGGCCTTTCCGGCCTGGCAGCAGCGCGGCGACGCGCTCTATTACGCCAGCTATTTCGCGGACAAGACGTTCAACCCGTTTATCCCCTATCCAATTCTGGCGTTCTATTTCATCTTGCTGACATTGGTGATTGTCGGGGGTTTTGGCCTCATAAACAAACGCCTGAACCGCCACCTGCCCACTGCGAAACGGGTGAAAATGCGGTTCAAACTGAACCTGGCGCGCTAAAGATCAGCGCGCCGGACTTTCCGGCGTTCGAGCCTACACTATGTTTGTAATGCGCTTGGCGGTGCGAACACGGACAGTCGATTTTGGGGGAATGGTACCGCCTCCCTGGCTTGAACAGGGGACCTCTGGATCCACAATCCAGCGCTCTAACCAACTGAGCTAAGGCGGCACTTCGTGAGGGGCGATGTACCGAACGCGTCCGGGGAATGCAAGAGGATTAAAGCCGAATTCTCCAGCTTTGTTCGACAAGATCGACCCCAAAGGAATGCACCGGTTTGCTGTCTATCAGTTCCCAGCCAAACGCCCTGTAAAGCGCGCAGGCGGCCGTATGGCTTTCATGGGTCCACAGAACCATTTCCCGATATCCAGCCTCGCGTGCAAAATCTGTACAGGTCTGTAACAGCCGTTTCCCCAACCCAAGTCCGCGCGCCTCGGGGACAAGCAGGAAGAGGCGCAGTTTGGCGGTTGTTTGGTCCACGCGCACGCAGAAGATGCTACCCAATCTTTGTCCAGTCCGTTCAGCAATCCAGCCTTTTTCAAAGGACGGGTCGTTGTCTGCAATGAACTCCTCAAGGATGCGCGCAACCAATGGGGCAAAGCTGTCATCAAATCCTTCGTCGCGCGCATAGAGCAACCCGTGCTGTTCAACCAGCCACGCGGCATCATCGGGGCGAAACGTTCTGAGAACCACTTTATCCATGTCTTATCTGACCGCAAAGGTGACTTGATTCTCAACCCCGTGCGCGTTAGCACGAACGCTCAGGCTCGGAGGCACAGATGGGCATCAATACCGAACGCGATATACAGGCCAACCTGCAAATCGGCCCGACCGATCAGGGGATGGTGCGCTTGTTCATCGAAGCCGACGGCATCGAGATTCCGATGGATTTCGATCCCGAAGAAGCCGAAGAAATCGCAGACGAGATCCGCGCCGCGATACAGGCCGCCCTCGCCGTCAAAGGCTGAGCTTTTTACAAGCGCGGATCGCGCAGTGCATGCAGTCGGCGTGCTGCATCTGTTGCAAATTTCTGGATCATCTTTTTGCGCCGCGCTGGAGCAAGCTTGTCCTCGGGCGCCATGCGCACGATCTCGGCATCATAGGCATCAGCAATGATCAAGCCCGTTTCGTCAGGTAACAGATCGGTCGGAAACTCGGTATCCACGGCCCAGAAGAATCGGTCGCACCATTCCAGATAGCCCTGCCATTTGGCATCCGATTGATAATCGGCACGGCTGGATTTGCATTCGATCACCCAAAGTTCACCTTTGGGACCTAGGCCCATTACATCGACACGCAGACCACGTGCCGGAACGAATTCTTCAACAGAAACAAAACCATGTGCGGCAAGGTGGCGTGCGACGCCACGCGCCAGTTTCTGTCCGGGCTGCAGATCTAAAGTCATGTCAGAAATGTGAACAATTAGGGAACAAAAGTAAAGTGCTGCGTCGCACTTGACATGATACCTTTGGGTGTCGCATTAATATGATACCAAATGGTATCTCTTCCGGGGTTGCTTATGGATAACCGAACTCAAAACGCGTTTCGTGCGCTGGCCGATCCCACACGTAGGGACATTGTGCAATTGCTCTCGTCTCAGGACATGACCATCGGGCAGTTGACAGACCGGTTCGACATGACCCGGGCCGCGGTCAAAAAACATCTGACCGTGCTATCCGACGGCGGCTTGATCACCGTTGAAACCCGCGGCCGCGAACGCATTAACCGTCTTGAACCACAGGGGATGGCCCCCGTTTTGGACTGGCTCAGATATTTTGACCAGTTCTGGGACGATCGCCTCAACTCTCTCAAGGAAGCTGTTGAAAGGAAATCGAAATGACCGATGCAGTTCTGAATAAATCGATCTTTCTGAGGGCCGAGCCGGAAACGGTTTGGGCTTATCTTACAGACCCGGATCGTCTGGCGGAATGGTTCCACAAACCTCGACATACTCTGTCCGCGGGTCAAAAGCTGGAGATGTTTGGCACGACAAGCGGCGACCTGTTGATCTGGGGTGAGGTTCGCGTTGCCAACCCTCCCAAATATCTGGAATACACGTTCACCGTAAAACCGATGGGCGACGCGGTGAGCGTAGTCAAGTGGACCCTGGAACCCGTCGCAGGCGGGACGCGCCTTGACCTTCGGCATGAAGGCCTGCCGCAGGGGGCCGATGCCTTTGGCCTGATCCTGGCGCTGGACAAGGGTTGGGACGAACACTTTGGCAAGATGCGCACGGCATTGCACGAAACTGTTGATGCCTGACCCCTTGTGCGAACCCGTCATACGCCCTACTTAAGCGCGTGGCGGGTTCTGCCCTTCTTGTGAAAGGTAGCATTCTGGTGGCCTTAAGCAATTCCGAGGGGGCTGGCTCTGTTCAGGTCCTGGCCTGATTACCTGGCGCCCACCTGTATATACAGGTCCTCGGGAATCAAACCACACGGTTGTTTGGTGGTCCCGCCACATTTTCCACGGAAGTTCAGCGCCCTGCGCGGGCTTCCTGCTTTGCAACCGCCGGTTCAAAGCTGTGTACAACAGGTGTCCCCCGGCGCGGGCCTTGCGGCTTTTCTGCCATGCTCATGATCTTGTAGGCGAACTGAACACCGGCAAAGACAATGCCGTTCATGAACCAGATCATCACCAAAGCGATAAAGCCGATTTCCGAACTGGTTATCAGATGGCGCAGGTTTGCGACATTCAGCGCCAACAGAACGCCGACAAACACAGCCGAAATGACAAAGCCCCAGGCAACTTGCGTGATATAAAGGCGGATCAGTTTGGGCATGGCGAACCTCTTTGCGCTATGACATTCAGGTTAGCGCATATTTGGTTCTCGTAAAGGCGTCAGAATGCCTCGGGCTGTGCCTCGCGCGCCATGTGATCCAGCACGGCATTGACGAATTTCGGCTCTTTGCCTTCCGGAAAAAACGCACGCGCCACATCGACGAATTCGGTGATGACAACCTTTGGCGGCGTGTCGCTTTGGGTCAGCTCGGCACCTGCGGCACGGAACACCGCACGAAGGGTCGGATCGATGCGCGCGATCGGCCATTTGGCCACCAACGCACGGTCAGTCATCTGGTCGATGGCCGCTTGATAGTTCACCGCATTGTCAACCAGGGACCTGAAAACCGAGATATCGCCGTCCAGCATCTCCTCGCCCTCATACACGGCGCCAAACCGGTGATCCAGAAACTCGTTCACGACAGCTTCGGTCGTTTGCCCGGACTGTTCCATCTGGAACAGCGCCTGCACGGCATAAAGCCGGGCGGCGGATTTCATCAGGCGTTTCTGGTTGGCCGGTTTCGGCGCGTCTGTCTTGGTCATGCTGTCGAGGGTCCGTTGCTGTCGCCCGCCACAAGGATGGACTCGGACGGCGGCTTGAAACCAACGCCCTTTTTGGAAGAGCCCCACTTACGGCTGAGCGCGATCAGATGCAAGGCCGCAGCAGCAGCCCCACCCCCTTTATTCATCTTTTTAGGGTTCGCGCGGACTTCGGCCTGCGCGTCGTTTTCCACAGTCAGAATGCCATTGCCGATGCACAAGCCCTGTAGGCCCATCAACTGGATGGCCCGGCTGGAGTCGTTGCAAACGGTTTCGTAATGCGTGGTCTCACCGCGAATGACGCAGCCCAGCGCGACGTAGCCGTCAAAGTTGCATTGACGGTCGGCCATAGCGATGGCGGTTGGGATTTCCAGCGCGCCGGGTACCTCGACCACTTCGCAGGTGCCACCCGCGGCTTCGATTTCGGCCTTCGCGCCCTTGATCAGGTTATCGGCAATCGCACGATAAAACGGCGCCGCCACGATCAGCAGCTTGACCGGCTTGTCAAATGTCGGTGTCGGCAGAACGCCATGTTCGTCTTGAGCAGCCATGATCAGTCTTCCTTCAGAATCGAACGGGTGCCGACGATGGACAGGCCAAACGCGTCAAGCCCCAGATATACGGTTTGCGGCGAGTCGGTCAGCAGGACCAGTTCCTGAATTCCCATCTTGGACAGGATCTGCGCCCCCAGACCGGTTTGTTTGATGGTGCGCGGCCCCTCGTCACCCGTGGCGTATAGCGAGTTGCGCGGTTGACGGAACAGGCAGACCACGCCCCGTCCTTCTTCAGCAATCTTTTCCATGGCGCGCGGCAGTTCGCGCGAGGATTTCGGACCAAGACCCAGAATATCGGGGGCCTCGTGCAGAGCATGGGTGCGGGTCAACACCGGTTCGGGTGTGGTGATGTCGCCCTTGATCATGACCACATGTTCGATGCCGTGGGTCTGATCGGTGAACAGCCGCATCTCCCACTCGCCGCCATATTCTGACGTCACCATCTGACGCGAGGTTTCGACCACCAGATTGTCATTGCGCGACCGGTAGGCGATCAGGTCACTGATCGTGCCGATCTTCATGTTGTGCTCTTGCGCAAACTCAACCAGATCGGGCAGACGCGCCATGGTGCCGTCGGGTTTCATGATCTCGCAGATCACGCCCGAGGGGTTCAGACCGGCCAGACGCGAGATATCAACGGCAGCCTCGGTATGACCGGCACGCACCAACACCCCACCCCGCTTGGCGCGCAAGGGGAAGACGTGGCCAGGCGTTGCGATATGGGCCATCGTGTTCTGCTCGTTGATTGCAGTTGCCACGGTCAGCGCACGGTCGGCGGCAGAGATCCCGGTACTGACCCCTTCGCGCGCTTCGATGGACACGGTGAATGCGGTTTCGTGCCGGGACGAGTTGTTCACCGCCATCATCGGCAACCCAAGCGCTTCTACACGTTCTGCTGTCATCGGCAGACAGATAAGGCCACGGCCATGGGTGGCCATAAAGTTAATGGCCCCGGCATCAGCGAACTCGGCAGCAATCACCAGATCGCCCTCGTTTTCGCGATCTTCGTGGTCGACCAGGATATACATCCGGCCCGCACGCGCCTCTTCAATAATATCTTCGATCGGGCTGATCGCGTCGCGCAGCCGGGCCTCGACCGGGCCGGGTGTCTCAAAGCTCATTGGGCAGCCTTTCGCATGGCATGTTTGAACGGCGGAATAGACCACTGAGGGCACAAAGACCAGTCCACAAACGGCGCAGGTCTGCTCCGACGCGACGTATCGTATCAGGACATCTCGGCCAGACGCGACACATAACGGGCCAGCGTATCGATCTCAAGATTGACCCGGTCACCGACCTGCACGTCACCCCAGGTGGTGACCTCTTTGGTGTGTGGGATGAAGTTGATGCCGAAATCGCAATCTGTCACGTCATTGACCGTCAGGGATGTGCCATTCAGTGCCACCGACCCTTTGGGCGCAATGAACCGTGCAAGATCCTTTGGTGCGCGCAGGGTGACGCGGGTGCTGTCGCCGTCTTCCTTGATCGCGATCACCTCGGCTACGCCATCCACATGGCCCGAGACGATATGACCGCCCAGTTCGTCACCAACCTTCAGGGCACGTTCCAGATTGACACGCTTGCCGACAGTCCATGTGTCGAGATTGGTTTTCGAGACGGTTTCCGCGCTGATCTGGACATCATACCAATCGTCGCCCAGCGCGATCACGGTCAGACACACACCGTCACTGGCAATCGAGGCCCCGATATCGATGCCCGCAGTGTCATAGGCGGTCTTGATCCGCGCGCGCAGGTCACCCTGCTGCTCCAGCTCGGCGACGGTGCCCATGTCGGTGACGATCCCTGTAAACATTCCGTTAACCCTCAGTTTCTAACCTGTGCCTGACTATCACCGTCGAGGTAAGGCCAACGGGCCGCGCGGGCAAGCCCTGCCTTGCCGTACACCGACCAAACGGGCATAGTTTTGGCAACAACAACAATACGAGCAGTTCGGATGCAGCACCCGCCTTTAAGGTCTCATGATCGGGTCTTCCTGTTCCTTCAGGGCCCGCACGGACCTTTTTTCCCGGCCTTGGGGCGTATGTTGCGCGCGACGGGGGCTCGGGTCTGGCGAGTTGGATTCAATGCAGGCGATCAGGCGTTCTGGTTTGACAAAGCAAGTTACATCCCGTTTCAGGACAAACCGGAAAACTGGCCCGCAACACTGTCCTCTTTAATCGCTGAAAAAGCTGTTACGGACATTGTACTATATGGCGACACCAGACCCATACATGCGCGTGCGGTCGAAATCGCACGGTCTTGCGGAGTTACCGTACATGTATTCGAGGAGGGGTATCTGCGCCCCTGGTGGGTGACCTATGAGCGGGACGGGTCAAATGGAAATTCCCGGCTGATGACGCTGGACGTTCAGCAGATGCGTCAGGCCATGGCCCTGTCCGACCGAAAGGCGCCGCCGCCCCCGTCGCATTGGGGAGACATGCGGCATCATATCTTCTATGGCGCCCTTTATCATTGGTTCGTGATGACTCTGAACAGCCGCTACCGAAACTTTCAACCGCACAGGGAATTACCTGTCTCGCAAGAATTCAGATTGTACCTCAAGCGCCTGTTTTTGATGCCTTTTCATCGTCTTCAGCGAAGTGTGGCGACGGCGCGGGTCAGATGGGGCGGATACCCCTACCACCTCGTTCTGTTGCAGCTTGGGCATGACAGCTCGGTGAAAGCTCATTCCAGCTTTTCGGGCATGTGTGAATTTCTTGAGCTGGTAATCGAAGGATTTGCGCAAGGCGCGCCGACCCATCACAGGCTGGTGGTAAAGGAACACCCCCTGGAAAACCATCGCGAACCGTTGCGACGCCGGGCCCGTGAGATTGCCAGAAAACACGGCATCGACGACCGGGTTCATTATGTGCCGGGCGGCAAGCTGGCCAGATTGCTGGATGAGGCGAATTCGGCCGTCACCGTGAATTCCACCGCCGGACAGCAGGTCCTGTGGCGGGGCATTCCATTGCGCATTTTCGGGCGTTCGGTTTATGACAAACCCGATTTCGTCTCGCAGCAGCCGATCGCGGCGTTTTTTGCCGATCCTTGCCGCCCCGATTCCGAAGCCTATCGCTGTTATCGGCAATTTCTTCTGGAAACCAGTCAGGTACCCGGCGGGTTCTATTCAAGACGAGGGCGCCGTCAGCTGCTGCGCCGCGCCGTGGATATGCTTTTGGACACCAACGATCCCTACCAATCGGTTCTGAATACGAACGAGGCGCGAACGACACAGTTGAAAGTCGTCGAATGAAACGGGTGGTGTGTGACTGGAAGTTAAGCAACTTACCAGCTAATCTGCACGCAACTACAAAAGACTGAGGATATCGGGCGGTGAAAGTCTCTCCTAGGCGATGGATTCGGGGCGTGTCCTTTGTGGCTGCAATTGGCCTGCTGGCCGCGTGCCAGCTGCCAAAATCCGGACCGAACAAATCCGAAATTCTGGCCGGTTCAGTTCAAAAAGGGGGCAACGCATTTGTCGTTGAAGTTGATGACAACGTCACACGCGCGACATCCGCTATTCCTCAGTATGGTTTTTCTTCCTCCTTTAGCAGTGCCCAGACATTGACCGCGGATACCGTCCGCCCTGGCGACGTGCTGGGGCTGACCATCTGGGAAAACGTCGACGATGGCCTTCTGTCCGGCGAAACCGGTCTTGCAACCGCGTTGAATGAGGTTCAAGTCGACAGCGACGGATTTATCTTTGTTCCCTATGCAGGCCGGATTCGGGCTGCGGGAAACACGCCGGAACAGCTGCGCGTTCTGATCACAGACAAGCTTCAGGAGCAAACGCCGGACCCGCAGGTCGAAGTGCGGCGCGTCGCTGGTGACGGGTCCACCGTCTCGCTGACGGGCACGGTTGCCGCGCCGGGCATTTATCCGATTGAACGGCCAACCCGGTCGCTGCTTGGTATGTTGTCCCAGGCAGGCGGAGTCTCGGTCGCGTCTGACATCGCGCTGGTGACCCTGATCCGGGGCGATCAGAAGGGTACCGTCTGGTACGAGGACCTGTTTCGCAACCCCAAGCTGGACGTCGCCCTGCGCGGTGGCGACCGCATTCTGGTGGAAGAGGACAGCAGATCGTATATCGCCCTTGGCGCAACCGGGGGCCAGTCGCGCGTGGCATTTGAAAGCCAGGACCTGTCGGCACTGGAAGCCTTGGCACAGGTCGGTGGTCTGCTGACGCTGTCCTCAGATCCAACGGGTATCTTTATCCTGCGCAAGGAACGTCAGGATGTCGCCCGCAGTATCACCGGACGCGCCGACCTCAAAGGGGATCAGCGCATGATCTACCTGCTGAACCTGACAGCCCCCAACGGCCTGTTCATTGCACGCGATTTCGTGATCCGGGACGATGATACGATCTACGTGACCGAAGCGCCCTATGCACAATGGAGCAAATCGATCTCACTTATCGCAGGCGGTCTGACACCCGTTGCAAACGTTGCCACCCTAACTGGCAATTGATGCATGAGGCCCGATCCCGACACGTCAGCCGGGAGCGGGCAAAATCGGCTGTTCGTCTATAACGGCGGCTTTCTGACCCAGAAACGTCTGAGACGAATCCTGTCGCTTTCGGGTTACGACATTCGTCTGGGATATCCCAAAGACGGCGATTGCGTAGGCGTCTGGGGTAACAGCCCGACAGCACATCGCGGCCTTAAGATCGCCGAAAAACACGCTGCCCCGGTTCTGCGGGTCGAGGACGCCTTTCTCAGATCTCTGCACCCGGGCCGGAATGGCGAGCCCCCTTTGGGGCTGTTGCTGGATCGTTCCGGCCTGCATTTCGATGCCGCCACGCCGTCTGAGCTTGAAACAGTGCTGGCCACGCACCCGCTGGATGACACGGCCCTGCTGAACCGGGCCCGCGCCGCGATCACGCGGATCAGGGAGCTTAACCTCAGCAAGTACTCCGCCTTCGATCTCGATCTTGACCCACCCGATCCGGGTTATGTTCTGGTGATTGATCAGACGGCCGGCGATGCGTCGGTAACAGCAAGCAGAGCGGACCGCGCCCGGTTTCTTGAAATGCTTGTCTTGGCGCAGGAGGAAAACCCCGGCGCGCGTATCCTGATCAAGACGCATCCTGAAACACTGGCTGGTCACCGTCAGGGGCATTTTACCAATCAGGACCTGTCAGACCGGATATCGCAGTTCAGCGACCCGATCAGCCCATGGCCGTTGCTTGAAGGGGCTGTCGCAGTCTACACCGTGTCCTCGCAACTGGGGTTTGAGGCAATTCTGGCTGGCCACAAACCGCGTGTTTTCGGCCAACCTTTCTATGCAGGATGGGGCCTGACGCAGGATGACCGCCCCGTTCCGCGTCGTCAGCGCAGCCTGACACGGGCACAATTGTTCGCGGCCGCCATGCTGCTTTACCCGACTTGGTACGATCCCTATCGCGATCAGCTGTGCGAGCTGGAAACGGTGCTGGACACGTTAGAGGCACAGACCCGCGTTTGGCGACAGGACAAGAACGGCTGGACGGCATCCGGGATGCGCTTGTGGAAACGCAGGCATCTGCAACAGTTCTTCGGACAACATGGAAAGCTGCGCTTTACGGCATCTCAACCCGGCACACCGGACCACCCCCACATGGTCTGGGCCAGCCAGGCAAGAAACACCGAAGGGGCGGTTCGGGTCGAAGACGGGTTCTTGCGTTCACGCGGACTTGGGGCGGCACTGGTCCCGCCACTGTCGCTGGTGACGGACGAATTCGGTATCTATTACGACCCGACAAAACCCAGCCAGTTGGAAGAGTTGATCACTTTGCGTGAAACGTTGAGGCCGGATCAGGACCTGCGCGCAGAGCGTCTTATCGAGAACCTCTTGGCCGCAGGCTTGAGCAAATACAATACCGGCAATCCCGCCAGCCCCCTGCCCGAAGGCCATCGTATTCTTGTGCCCGGACAGGTCGAGGACGATGCCTCAATCCTGTTGGGTACCAGCGCGGTTCGCAACAATCTGGACCTGCTGAAAGCTGCGCGCGACGCCAATCCCGACGCGATCCTGATTTACAAACCCCACCCCGATGTCGAAGCGGGTTTGCGCGAAGGCAGGATCGATGCCGAAGCAATTGCCGACATCGTCGCAACCCAAACAGACCCCGCATCATTGTTGCTGCACGTGCAGGAAGTATGGACCATGACGTCGCTTCTGGGGTTCGAAGCTTTGCTGCGCGGCGTGAAGGTTACAACTCTGGGCGCGCCTTTCTATGCGGGTTGGGGGCTGACCACGGATCTGGGGGCTGTTCCTGCCCGGCGTGGTGCGCGACCGACGTTGATGGGCCTCGTCCATGCCACCCTGATTGATTACCCTCGCTATTTCGACCCGGTCACGGGGCAACCCTGCCCCGTCGAGGTTGCCGTTGAACGTCTGGCGCAGGGCACTTGTGCCCCGACCGGTCCCTTCAATCGTGTTCTGTCAAAACTTCAGGGCGTGTTTGCGACACATGCGCACTTGTGGCGCTAAACCTAGTCAGACGCCCTGCGCCAACGGTGCAGGATATCCCCACCCACCCTATTGGTTTCCGTCAGCTCGAATCTTGGCGCAGCGTCCAGCGTCGTTAACCCCAATGTTCCAACTGCCGCCAGCCCCTCGGCACCGATGGTCAATCCGGCAGTAAATCCGACCAGTTCATCCACCAGATCCTCGGCCAGCAGTGACGCCGCCAGCGCCGCCCCCCCTTCGCAGAAGACGCTAGTCAGACCGGCTTGCCCCAACTGATGGAGCAGATCGACCGCGTCAATCTGATGATCTTTCAACGCGCAGGGGATCAGCCTTGCGCCCAATCCTTCCCAGGCTTTCGCGCGCTCGGAATCCGGGTGATGCGCATGGCAGAGCCAGACAGGTGTCTTTGATGCCGTGCGGGCCAAATGTCCCATCAGGGATATGTCCATATGGCGCGAAACGACAACGCGCACCGGTTGATGTTCAACGCCAAGATCCCGAACCGTCAGTGACGGATCGTCGGCCCGCGCGGTACCCGCTCCGACCATCACCGCATCGTGACGCGCACGCATGGCATGGACAACACGACGCGCCTGTGGCCCGGTAATCCATTGGCTGTGTCCGGTCGAGGTTGCGATCCGCCCATCAAAACTGCTGGCCAGCTTGAGGGTCACGAAAGGTCGGCCTTGTTCCGTCTTCAGGAAGAAGCCTTCCAGATCACGTTCCGCCTGCTCTGCGAGGACACCGGTTACGACCTTAATTCCGGCCTCGCGCAACTTGGCAAAGCCCTGCCCTGCGACGCGCAGATCACTGTCTTCCACGGCGGCCACGACACGGGCGACACCCGCAGCAATCAAAGCCTCGGCACAGGGGGGTGTCTTGCCGTGATGGGCGCAGGGTTCCAAAGTTACATAGGCGGTCGCACCGTGCGCGGCCTGCCCGGCTTGCGCCAAAGCCTCGGTCTCGGCATGGGGGCGACCGCCCGGCTGGGTCCAACCGCGCCCGACAATCCGGCCTTTGCGCACGATAACACAACCCACTGCAGGGTTTGGCCAGCACATCCCCTGACCGCGCCGCCCCAGTGACAGGGCCAGCGCCATGAATCGCTTATCTGTTTCGCTCACTCGTCCGTCGGTGGCTGCGGCGGGCGCAGTTCGTGGACAAACTCCTCAAAATCATCGGCCGCCTGGAAATTCTTGTACACACTCGCAAAGCGAACATAAGCGACGGTATCGATCCGCGCCAGAGCTTCCATGACGATCTCGCCGATCTTGTGGGACGGGATATCCGTATCGCCCATGCTTTCCAGCCGACGTACGATACCCGATATCATCTGATCGATCCGTTCAGGATCAACTGGCCGTTTCTGCATCGAGATACGGATCGAACGTTCCAGTTTGTCGCGGTCGAAGTCCTCGCGCTTCCCATTGGTCTTTATGACAACCAAATCACGCAGTTGCACACGTTCATAGGTCGTGAACCGCCCGCCACAGGCCGGGCAGAACCGGCGTCGGCGGATTGCCACGTGATCCTCTGCCGGACGTGAATCTTTTACCTGAGTATCGATATTTCCGCAAAACGGGCAGCGCATCCGCCGTCTCCTCGTCCCTTGTTCCGCCTCTTTTTGTAAGCGCTGCGACTTACTTATCCACAACTATAGGGCAGCAACTAGGATTTGGGTAGTCGGAAATTTCAACCGCTAGATAAAGGGTCAGGCCAGGTGCGCTGCAATCCGTCTCTGGTGTGGTGCCGTGCGGTGTTCAAACAGATATATCCCCTGCCATGTTCCAAGGCATGGGCGACCCTGCGACACAGGTATCGACAAGGATACAGGCAACAGCGCAGCTTTTATATGCGCGGGCATGTCATCGGGGCCTTCATAAGTATGCCTTAGATACGACATTGACGGGTGATTGGATGGCGGCACCAGCCTTTCGAAGAACGCCCGAAGGTCGGTTTGAACTTCGGGATCCGCGTTTTCCTGAATAAGCAACGAACAGGAGGTGTGGCGAACGAAAAGCGTCAGTAAGCCATCCGTCGCCACCTGCCCCAGCCAATGCGTCAACTCGGCCGTGAACTCGTAAAGACCTGAACCTTGGGTCTGTATTACAAATTCAGTCTGCATTCACGGTGTCTCGCCGTTTTGTCAGTCGTTAAAGAACGGTCGATAGTTACACCTGGCATTCGCGCCTTGTACAGACATGCTGTACCCCGGCTGAAAACCAACCGAAACAAAGCTGCTTGGCTGCGCACCGACATTCTGTGGCGGCTTGATCGAAAACTGAACCGCTGTTTTACGCCCTGTGGTGACGCTTGGCCCATACCCGCGCAACACGTAGATCGGATCGCGCCAGCCCGCGCCCAAAGTACGCCGTGCATAATCCGCTGCCGCGCACCAGTATCCTTCGGTACGCTGGTCGCCGCGCGGAATAACCTCGAAGTCAGTGGCGTTTATCGGCTCGGTCCGGTACCCGTGCGGCGCTGCGTCAGCAGCCATGGGAATGCTGAACGCCAGGGCGGCAATCGCGGCAAATGTCCGTGTATGTTTCATTGTCATTACTTCCCTGATTGTGTGTGTCAAAAAGGTTAGGCCATTAGCTTCGTCGGCACAGGGTCGCTCACGTTCTGTTTAATCTGTCTCGTGCGATACGTGAACCGGCGTGAGCCATCCCTGATACCTGATCAACATTCCCAGTCCCGGCGCGCCAGCAGACACATCAAACCGAAAGCGCCCCGTTTTGTCCTGCCATTCGCGCGTTCTTGATCGCGGCAAGGTAAAAGCTGGCATCGGAATACCAAACACGGTCAGGCGGAGGATTTTGATATCCATTCCGTTTTCCCGCCAAATGGGCTTTAACCAGATTGAGATCGAGCCGAAAGATTCCCGAACACACTCTCTTTTCGTATCATATTTCAGAGTTGATCGGGTTTTGTGGCCCGCGAAATTCCGGTCCCATGACCAGAATTCGCCATTTGCACCAATGTGCAGAGAAACGGGGACGTCTTTGCCGCTTCGCGGAAATCCGGCCAGACGTGTTGCAAGGGCAACCCATAGCCCTTTGCCACGTTCGATGTCGCAGCGCCCCGTAAAGTAGCCCTCGCTCGTGTGCAGAACTCGAGCCGCCCTTGGCAACCTTTCGGTCGATCCTATCGCCTTAAGAAAGGGATCTCCCATCGCTAGTACCCGTTTTCGGCAAAACGAGCCCTGATATCGGGACAGGGAACCAGACATGTCTTGGAACGCCCAAAGAACGCGTATCTGTTTCGTGCGATCAAGCGATAGGCCGGATCCTTGATGGGCCGAGGCAGAAACCGGCATATTGATAACAGCGACCACGGAGCGCGCAACTGTCGCATCGCCTCAGAAAATGCATCCAGATGCTGAAAAACAGCGCCATCCACGACCACCAGATTGGTTTGAAAATCCTGTGTGGGAAGGCCGAGATCTCGGTACAGTTTTTGCCCAAGCGGGGACTGCGCCGTGGCAAATTGGAAAACATGGCGCCGGTCACGTTTCAGCATAAACTGGAAAAACCCCGAACACAGCACGCATTCGCCGTCAAACACAATCAGGTTTTGGTCATAAACCCCTGTATTCTCAAAAACATCTTGCAAGGTTTTTCACCGGTATTTTTGACTTAAAGCCAGCCTGACAAAACCACCTGAGCGAAGCAATGCGACATGTACGAAAGGTATGGGGGCGTGCCGGGGAGCCTTGACCAGAGGCTGGTGATTTCCCCGAGGCTCTGACCTCATCCCCATAAAGGTCTGGACCCGGCAACATTGCTGAATTGGTTCGTTGCACATGGCGACGCTTGTCCATACCGGGCAATAAATTTCGAGAATTTGCCACCGATGGCTTGTTTCTGTGTGAAATCGACTTGTCAGCACCGTCGATCATGAAAGAGAATTCTGTAATAGTCCGCTTATGTATTTGAAAATTTGAGGTACTGCTTCGCGATGGATGTCGATATCGGCCGACTTCATCTGTTTGTTCAGGCACTGGACCGCTATTCCGGAAATGGCGATATGTCCTGTAATGTCCTGAAGATGGCAGGGCTGCGCCCTCAGGATATCGCGCCGCCGGTCTCAACCTACAGCGTACAAAGCGAGGCTTTGTTTATCCGTTATGCATGTGACGCCACCCACGACGTCACGTTTGCGGCTCGCACGGGTCTTGAGGTTACGTCAGCCTCGACCGTGATCGCCTATATCAGCAAGTGTTCCCGCGATCTGAAACAGGTGATGGAGAACCTTTCGCGCTTTCACGGCATCATCGACCCTGCCATCGCGCTTAACCTGCGCGTCGCGGGTAACTTTGCGACCTTGGAAGCCGAGTGGAAAGACCCCGGATTTGCGCGGTATCACAGACGCACCGAGTTCCTGATATTTGCTGCCCTGGCCAGAATGCGGAACCTGACGCAAGTCAATCTCTATCCGATAGAAATTCGGTTTCAGCACAGGGTCGGCGACCACGCCCGAAGATTTGAGAAGCTTGCCGGTTTTCCTGTGACCTTTGGGGCTGAGAACCTCGAGATTATCCTGCCACTTTCCGCGCTGGACCTGCCTGTGCCGACATATGACCCCCAACTCAGAGAGCACTTGCTGGGATATGCAGATCGCCTGCTTTCTGAGAGAGGCGCGCCCAAACATCTGACCCGCTCCAATGTCGAAGGGCTGGTTACCCGTTCCCTGCCCGGCGCAATCCCGCAGGCCGAAAGCGTCGCGACTGATCTGGGGATGAGCCTTAGAACCTTCAGCAGGCGCCTCAGGGATGAAGGCACCAGCTATCGCGATGTTGTCGACGAACTGCGGTGCGACCTGGCGCAGACCTTTATCAAGAATGAAATGCCCTTGTCCGAAATCGCCTATTCGCTGGGCTATGCGGATCAGGCCGCATTTTCGACCGCTTTCAAACGTTGGACAGGCCAGCCGCCCAGCGCGTTCAAGACGCGATTGGCACACCCGATACGGACGTGAGACCGGGGGTCATCAGCTTGAAAAACCTCGCCCCGGCCCGTCCCATGAGTGGACAAAACGGATATAGAAGGACAGAAGGTCCGGGCCTTGTGCGTTCCCGCCAATGTGATGGGAGAACAGGCCATCGTGAAGAGCGCCTTGATTGAAAAAAGGCGCCTCGGGTGAGGCGCCTTGGAAATTATTGATCCAGGAAGGACCGAAGTTTTCGGGATCGGCTGGGATGCTTCAGCTTCCGCAGCGCCTTCGCTTCGATCTGGCGAATACGTTCGCGGGTCACGCTGAACTGCTGACCCACCTCTTCAAGCGTGTGATCGGTGTTCATACCGATGCCGAAACGCATCCGCAGCACACGTTCTTCGCGCGGGGTGAGCGAGGCCAAAACCCGTGTGGTGGTTTCCTTGAGGTTTTCCTGAATGGCGCTGTCCAGAGGCAGCACGGCATTCTTGTCCTCGATGAAATCACCCAGCTGGCTGTCTTCTTCGTCACCAATCGGCGTTTCCAGCGAAATCGGCTCTTTGGCGATTTTCATCACCTTGCGAACCTTCTCAAGCGGCATTTGCAGCTTTTCGGCCAGTTCCTCGGGTGTCGGTTCGCGGCCGATCTCGTGCAGCATCTGGCGGCCGGTCCGGACCAGCTTGTTGATCGTTTCGATCATGTGAACCGGAATACGGATCGTGCGCGCCTGATCCGCGATCGAACGCGTGATCGCCTGACGAATCCACCACGTTGCATAGGTCGAGAACTTATAGCCGCGGCGGTATTCGAACTTGTCTACCGCCTTCATCAGGCCGATATTACCTTCCTGAATAAGATCAAGGAATTGCAGGCCGCGGTTCGTGTACTTCTTGGCGATCGAGATCACCAGACGCAGGTTGGCTTCGACCATTTCCTTCTTGGCCTGCCGCGCCTCTTTTTCGCCCTTCTGGACCTGCTGAACGATGCGGCGGAATTCGCTGATGTCCAGACCCACATACTGGCCGACCTGAGCCATGTCGTTGCGCAGCTCTTCGACCTTCGCGGTCGAGCGTTCGATGAACATCTGCCAACCCCGACCCGGCTTTTCCGCCATCTCGGCCAGCCAGTTCGGGTCAAGTTCGCGGCCGCGGTATTCGTCGATGAACTCGCGACGGTTGATCCGCGCCTGATCGGCCAGCTTCACCATCGAGCTGTCCAGCGCCATAACGCGACGGTTGATACCGTAAAGCTGATCGATCAAAGCTTCGATCCGGTTGTTGTGCAGGTGAAGACCATTCACCAGTTGCACAATCTCGGCCCGCAACTTCTGATAAGTCGCCTCGTCCTCTTCGCTGAACGTGCCATCCTCGTTCAGGGTGGCCGAGATACGGCTGTCCTGCATTTCAGACAGCATCGCGAAATCGGTAGAGATCCGTTCCAGAGTGGTCAGAACCTGATCCTTCAATGCCGCTTCCATCGCGGCTAGCGACATATTAACCTGATCGTCTTCGTCATCATCGTCGTCGCTGGTGATCGGGTTGCCATCCGCATCCAGTTCCGGCCCGGCCTCTCTTGCAGGTTTTGCAGCCTGCACGGCAGACGCATCAACAACTGGCGCGTCGCCGTCTTCGTCCAGCTGGTTGCCGAACGTGGTTTCCAGATCGATGACATCCCGCAGCAGAATGTCTTCGGACAACAATTCATCGTGCCAGATGGTGATCGCCTGGAAGGTCAACGGGCTTTCGCACAGGCCTGCGATCATGGTGTTGCGCCCTGCTTCAATCCGCTTGGCGATGGCAATCTCGCCCTCACGGCTGAGCAGTTCAACCGAACCCATCTCGCGCAGATACATGCGAACAGGGTCGTCGGTGCGGTCCAGCTTTTCGGTGGCGGCCCCTGCCAACGCAACCTCGCGGTTGCTTTCTGTGGTTGTCAGATCGGTCGAGCCTTTGTTCTCTTCCTCTTCGGCCTCTTCATCTTCGATGATGTTGATGCCCATCTCGGACAGCATCGACATAACGTCTTCGATCTGTTCCGAGCTGACCTGATCAGGCGGCAAAACCTGATTGAGCTGATCGTAGGTGATGTAACCTTTCTCGCGGGCCTCGGCGATCATCTTCTTGACGTTGGCCTGGCTCATGTCCAGCGAGATTTCCTGTTCCTGCTCGTCGGATTTGCTATCTTCGGTCGTATCTTTGGCGGCCATTCAATGCTCCTGCAGGGATGGGTGATTCGTTTGATCCGAATCATTAGCGCGTAGAAGTGATTCGGCCACCCGTTTACCTGTTTTTCTTTTCCAGTGCCTTACGAAAACACCATTTTACCGGCGTTTCCGCTCGAATTTGATGCCGGACATAATCGCCTCGAACGCGTCTTTCTCGTCGCGGTTGATTCGCGCCCCGTTGTCGGCGATGTCGAATATGGCCTTGTCCTCATTCTGGCTTCGGCTTGTCCGATTGCGTTCTTCCGCCGCTTGCGCCAGCCTATATGTCAGCGCCTCATCGGCCAGATCGGACAACTCCTCTGCGGCTTCGGCAATCTCAGCATCCAACCCCCGGAGCGCTTTGATTTTCGCGAGTTCTTCGGCCAGTGTCATCTCGGCCTTTTCGACGTCGCCTGGTTTGAACACACAGGGGATTACGGCGACATGGCGAAGGGCCAGCAGGTTTTCAAGGGCCGAGGGCCCTAAAGTTTCGGTAATGTGGTCCTTCAGATTGTTCGGGTCATCGATCGCGTGGCGCAGGATTGCAGTTCGCAATGCAGCATGATCGGGATCACGGCATTCCATTTCTTCCATTTGGTGTTCGAACTGCACGACGACTTGGGGGTTAAGCGCGGCAATAGCCAGAATGGCCGCTTCGCGCAGTTGAATCTCGGCATTCTCGGACGAGGCCAAAAACGAGGACCGCGCGCCGGGTGTGGCGGGCTGTTTTGGCGGCACCCATTTGCCACGCGGTTGCCATTGCCGGGATTGCGGCTGCCGTTGCGGACGGAACAAGTGCCACCGCAAATCCTTGATCTCTTGCCCATAATGCGACCGGATCGATGGGTCGCGGATCAGCTTGATTTTCTCGCGCAGGGACTTGTCCAAAGCCGCCTTGCGTTCGGGGCTGTCGAACACCCTGCCGTCGGTCTCGCGCTGCCACAGCAGCTTGACCATCGGAATGGCACCATCCAGTACGGCCTTCACGGCACCTGCCCCTTCGGCGCGCAGCAGGTCGTCGGGGTCTTTGCCCTCGGGCATCAGGGCAAACCGCAGCGACTTTCCAGCTTCGAGCAGCGGCAAAGCCAGATCAACCGCCCGCATCGCCGCGCGCAGACCTGCTGTGTCGCCGTCCAGCGCAATGATCGGCTCGTCCGATATCCGCCACAGCAGTTGCAATTGATGTTCGGTGATGGCCGTTCCCAAAGGGGCAACCGACGCGCCAAAGCCGGCTTCGACCAGCGCGATCACGTCCATATAGCCTTCGGCCACGATCAGCGGCTGACCCTTCCCCGCCGCCTGACGTGCCGGGCCTTGATTGTAAAGACTGCGTCCTTTGTCGAACAGCTCGGTCTCGGGCGAGTTCAGGTATTTCGCGTTGTCATTGGGGTCCATCGCCCGCCCGCCAAACGCGATACAACGCCCGCGCGGGTCGCGGATCGGGTACATGATGCGGTTGCGGAAGGTGTCATAAGGCTTTTTGCCCTTGTTCGAGGGCTTGGCCAGCCCGGCCCCAAGGATCAGGTCCTCGGCCACGTTCTTGCCGCGCAGATGGTCCCAAAGCGCCTGCCAATCGTCCGGGGCAAATCCAATCTCCCACCGGTCCAGTGCTTGCGCATTCAACCCGCGGCGCGCGAGGTAGTCTCGTGCGGCGGCTCCTGCCCCGGTCTTGAGTTGCAGGCGGAAGAACTGCGCTGCCTGCTCCATCACATCAGCCAGCTGTGTTCGGTGGTCCTGTTTTTCCTGCGCCTTCGGATCGCGCGCAGGCATCGGCATCCCGGCTTCGCGGGCCAGAATCTCGACAGCTTCGATGAACGAGACATTCTCGGTCTCTTTCACAAAACTGATCGCGTCGCCTTTAGCGTGGCAGCCAAAGCAGTAGTAAAACCCCTTTTGGTCATCCACGTGGAACGAGGCCGTCTTTTCATGATGGAACGGGCAAGGCGCCCACATATCCCCTTTGCCCGGATTGGACTTGCGTTGGTCCCACATGACTTTGCGCCCGACAACCTGAGACAGGCTGAGCCGCGTGCGCAATTCGTCCAGAAATCCGGGGGGCAATGACATGAGTCAAACCTGACAGAAACAGGAACGCGCGCCAAGGGGATGGCGCGCGGTTGTCCACAGGGAAATTGCCGGGTTGTGGATTATTGTTGCAGGCACAGTTCAAGCCACGCCGCGCCCAGGTCTTTCTTGCGCACATCCCGCATCTTTTGCTCATAAACCCAAGGTGTGATCAGCGGGATTGCAGCATTGTAGTTTTCGGGCCATGTCGGGCCGCTATCCGCCACCGCTTGTACAACGTCACGTTCGTTTACACGGTCCAGTCGCGCCTTTTGAATCGCAGCCACCACATCTGCTTGATACTTGCAGCTTTGCTCCTTGGTTTCCTGAGCGGCCAAAGGGGTGGCCAACAGAGCCGCAACAAAAGCGATACGCAACATGGAATTCTCCGGAGATTCGTTTCTTTGACGTAGATTGCCCGTCAACCTAACGGGCTGTCATGGACATTCAAGCCGCAGCCGATGCAGGCGGGGCGAATTGATCACCCCGCCTGTCTGATTCAGAGACCTTTGGCGCGGTAGCTTTTCGCAACACGGTCAATCGCCACGATATAAGCCGCCGTGCGCAGGTCCTCGACATCATCACGGCTGTGCCAAACCTCACGCATCGACTGATAAGCAATGCGCATTGTGTCATCGAGACCCGAGCGCACCAGCTCAAGCTCATCCGCGCCTTTGAGGTACTTGGCCTTAAAGTCCGGCGACATAGACCATGCATCGCCCAGGTACCGGTCCAGCCTTTCCAGCTCGCTGACGATCAGTTCATGACGCGATTCTTCCTGACGACGCTGCATCCGGCCAAAGCGGATATGGCTAAGGTTCTTGACCCATTCAAAATAAGACACCGTCACACCGCCCGCATTTGCATACATGTCGGGGATGATCACTGTGCCTTTCTTGCGCAGGACTTCATCCGCGCCAGCGGTAACCGGACCATTGGCAGCTTCGATAATCAGCGGCGCCTTGATCCGATCGGCGTTCGACAGGTTAATAACACCCTCCAAAGCCGCCGGGATCAGAATGTCGCATTCGGCCTCCATCACTGCTGCACTTTCAGCGGAATGGGTCGCATCGGGATAGTCTTTTACGCCGCCGTGTTTGACAATCCACTGCCGCACGGCTTCGACGTCAATGCCGTCGGGATTAAATAGCGCACCATCCCATTCGATGATTCCGGTGATGAGCGCGCCGTCTTCTTCGCTCAGGAACTTGGCTGCGTGATAACCTACATTGCCAAGCCCCTGCACGATAATGCGCTTACCATCCAGTTTGCCCGACAAACCTGCTTTTTGAATGTCTTCAGGGTGGCGGAAAAACTCGCGCAGCGCATATTGGATGCCACGTCCGGTCGCCTCGACCCGCCCGGCAATGCCGCCCGCATTCAAGGGCTTGCCGGTGACACAGGCGCGCGCGTTGATATCCGTTGTGTTCATCCGCGCGTATTGGTCGGCGATCCAGGCCATCTCACGTTCGCCGGTGCCCATATCGGGCGCAGGCACGTTTTGCGATGGGTTTATCAGGTCTCGCTTTGCAAGCTCATACGCAAATCGCCGCGTGATCTGTTCCAGCTCATGCTCTTCATATTCTCGTGGATCAATGCAAAGCCCCCCCTTGGAGCCACCAAACGGCGTTTCAACAAGCGCGCACTTATACGTCATCAGCGCAGCCAGGGCTTCGACTTCGTCCTGATTCACTGCGGTGGCATATCGAATACCGCCCTTGACCGGCTCCATATGTTCCGAGTGGACAGATCTGTAGCCGGTGAAGGTATGAATTTCACCACGCAACCGAACACCAAATCGAACTGTGTAGGTTGCGTTGCAGACACGGATCTTTTGCTCCAACCCCGGCGGCAGCTCCATAAGGGCGGCTGCCCTGTTGAACATCAGGTCAACACTTTCACGAAAGCTGGGTTCTTTGATGCCGGTCATAAAATCCTCCGTAGCGGTACATGACGATACGTCACGACGTTTTGTCGCACCACTGGCGGCATGCTGCAATCAAACAATGCACTTTTTTTAATCATTTTATGAACGCATGCTTAGTTGCCCTAGGGTGAGTCGCTCAGATCGGCCAACTCCCTAACGAATTGTTTTCATTTCATCGACAGATCACCTGAAACGGTCCGAATTATACCCCTCGGGCGCGTAAAAAGGCCAAAACCAAGCCTTTTTCGCCCAATTCACGCCACGTTTGAAAATTAACTTTGTCCCAAATCTCTTTTTCTTTGACGCACGAATTCGACGTGTGAAGCGGAGTAACCAGAATGCTTAATTCCTTGCTTTGTAACGACGGCTCGAAACCGAAGCGCAAAACGTTCAAGTTAGTGCAGTTCGCTCGGAACGAAGATGGCGTCTTCACCATTTTCGTATTGTTTATGGTGGTCCTGATGCTGGCGATTACCGGCATGGCCATGGATGTCATGAAGTATGAGCGTGACCGCGCTAGCCTGCAATCCACACTGGACCGCGCTGTGCTTGCCGCCGCAGACCTCGACCAGGACCTTCCCGCCAAGGCGGTCGTCGATTCTTACATGGACAAGGCCGGGCTGGGCAATCTGAATGCCATTACGACGGTCGTCGAAGGTTTCGGCTCCAAAAAAGTAACTGCTACAGCTGAAGCGGTTGTGCCGACCCGCTATCTGAGGTTCGGCAAAGTCACTGAACTGGGCCTTGTTGCGACCAGCGCGGCTGAAGAATCCATTGGCGCTGTCGAAATCTCGTTGGTTCTCGACATCTCCGGCTCCATGTCTCAATCGTCCGCCACGCCATCAAAGACAAAAATCGCGGTATTGAGAGAAGCTGCGTCGGAATTTGTGAGGCTCATGCTAGACAAACCTGACGAAACACAGATTTCAATCTCGATTGTTCCTTATGCAACGCAGGTCAACGCTGGTGCATCAATCCTGGACAAGTTCACGAATGTCACGCAGGAACACAGTTATTCGCACTGCGTAAACTTCATTCCAGAGCAGTACAGCGATTCTGATCTGGAACGGGATGACACGTTGGAGCGCACCGCCCATTTCGATCCTTTCACCTATTCTGAAGGGTCAATCGACCTGCCCGTTTGTCCGGTCCGCGCAGGGAGTGCAATCACCCCTGTCACCGACAATATGAACAAACTGCTTGCCCAGATTGCGTCCCTCACCCCCGGTGGGAACACGTCGATTGATATTGGGATGAAGTGGGGCACTGCCCTGCTGGACCCGAGTATGCGCGGAATTGTTCGCGACCTGTCACTGGAACAGGATCCGTCCTTTGTAGGTACAACAATTGTACCATCAAAATTCTCGGTCCGTCCTTCAGACTATGGCACCGACGTTCTGAAGATCGCCATTGTTATGACCGATGGTCAGAACACCGATCAATACATGCTTAACCCATCGCTGCGCGAAGGTATGTCAGACGTCTGGTACAACCCGGAAGCTGATGAGTACACCGTGTACCATTCTCAGGGTCGTCCGAATTTTTTCTGGCCTCAGCAAGACGTTTGGGCGGATCATCCCTACGGAAACCCGGAACCTGAGACAGAGCTGAACGAAGAACCCGGAACAGCCGTTCGGTTGACATATCCTGAACTGTTTAACCGAGTATCTTTGGCATGGAACGCACGGTACAACTATTACTGGCAGTCCAGCGGTTGGGCAGAATGGTATTCCAAGGCCTACGCGAAAGTCGAAACGTCGGCCAAGAACCAGCGCACCAAGCACATTTGTGATGCGGCCAAAGATCAGGGTATCATCGTTTACGGTATCGCATTCGAAGCGCCCAGAAGCGGATACAGGACCCTCAAAGACTGTGCCAGCTCTGACAGCCACGTCTATGACGTAAGTGGCCTGAACCTTGAGAAAGCCTTTGAATCCATCGCATCGTCGATCCGCAAGCTGAGGCTAACCCAATGATCAGCAGAAAGCTGTCGATGCTACGCCTGTTTCGACAATCCGAGGCAGGGAATGCGACAATCGAGTTCATCATGCTCGTACCCTTCTTCCTGGCGCTTCTCGTGGCAGGAGCCGAACTGTCCATCATCACAATGCGGCATGCTGCTTTGGAGCGTGGGGTTGACCTGATCGTAAGGGATATTCGGCTGGGTACAGGTACGGACTGGAATCACGACGTGATCAGGGATCGGATTTGCGAAGTGTCCGGAATCAAGGATTGTACAGGGAATTTGCGACTGCAAATGGTCAAGCAGGACGCGTTCGCTGGTATCTTGCTTTCGGATGACATCCCCTGCACGGACAGTTCTGAAGATCCCAAGCCGGTTCTGGATTTCAAGAGCGGCCAGTCCAATGAGTTGATGATCCTACGTGCCTGCCTGCGCATAGATCCGGTTCTTGAGACCTCTGCCATTGCCAAGCTTGTCCCGGACGCTACCGGCCACTACGCGGTGACCGCAACAACGGCATTCGTACAGGAGCCACTGTAAGATCATGTCTGTACTCCAAAATCTGAGAAATCGCGTCAAAGTCTTCAAGAAAGACGAAAGTGGCATTCTGACCGTAGAAGCCCTCATGATTTTTCCACTGATGTTATGGACGATTACGTTCACGTTCACAGCATTCGAGGGGTTTCGTCAAAGCGCGTCCAATCTGAAGGCAGCTTATACAATCAGCGACCTGATTTCGCGTGAAACGCAGGCCGTAACAGATGTGTATATCGACTCGCTGCACGATTTGGCGGGCAAGATGATCAATAACCGGTCAGACGTGAAAATGCGTGTCTCGCTGATCGTTTACGATGAGGACGATAAACGCCACTATGTGCGCTGGTCGACCGTTCGCGGCTTTGACAATGAGTGGGACGACAACAGCATCGATGAAATCGAAGATCGCCTGCCGCCGATGCCCAATCAGGATACGGTCATTCTGGTCGAAACGTCGAATGAGTACATCCCCACGTTTAGACCGGGTTGGGACTTTGCGACAGGTATCACCTTTGAGAACTTCATCTTTACCCGTCCCCGCTTTACTAACGAAGTTGCGTGTAACTTATCCAGGACCCCGTTCGTCTGCACAAATAGCGGATAGAATTTCGGACATGAACTTGGCTTCGGCGGCAGATGTCATGCCGCCCACGCCAACCCGGTGACCCACCCGCCACCACAATCCCGGAGCCCAGCGGTTCGCCGCTTTGTTTCGCGTACGGACCAGAAAGCCGTTTGACGGTTTGAACGCGAATACACCCCGATCCACCGTTTCAATATCGGCCACTTCCGCGATGACCTGACCCGATCCCGTTCGCAACTCGGTCCGGGTCAGTTCGATACAGTCTTCTGTGGCGCGCCATACCCGAAGCGCCAGCCAAAGCGATGCACCGCCAACGACAAACAGAAACACCTGCCAAACCGGTTCGGGCGGCGATGCCAGCGCGACATAGGTAACCAGCATTCCAACCGTTGTCAGCATCCCTACCCCGGTCCATCGTCTGGGGGATGAGGCCTGAATCGTTGCCAACACGTCGTCCTGCATGGATGTCTCCTGTCTGATCCACTTCGATCTAGCCATTTTGCGCCGGAAACAACAGGGGTTTGGCTGCAAAACAATTTCGCACAGGTCCGGTTATTTTGTGCAAATTGACTGCTGTGGCGCAGAGATTACATGCTGCCCGGATGAAACGGAGGCAAACATGTCCCTTAGACCGACGTTGGAAACACGCAAAGCCATCCCCACAATGGAAGGGGCTGGTGTGAAACTTCACCGCGCATTCGGGTTTCAGGACCCGTCCGAACTGGATCCCTTTCTGCTGTTTGATGATTTCAGAAATGAACGCCCGCAGGATTATCAGGCCGGTTTTCCCTGGCACCCGCACCGGGGGATCGAAACGATCACTTACGTCCTGACCGGCACGGTCGAACATTCGGATTCGCTGGGCAACACCGGCACGCTTGGCGCCGGTGATGTGCAATGGATGACCGCCGGATCCGGTATCCTGCATCAGGAAATGCCAAGCGGCAACATCTCAGGCCAGATGCACGGCTTCCAGTTGTGGGGCAACCTGCCTTCGGACCAGAAGATGACCGCCCCGCGCTATCAGGACGTCCAAAGCAAGGATATCCCCGAAATCACCGATGACGATGGCACGACAGTGCGGGTGATCGTAGGTGATTTCTGGGGTAAGACTGGACCCGTAGACGGGATAGCTGCTGACCCGCAATATCTGGATATCTCTGTCCCGGCGGGTGTGAAGAAAACTTTCCGGATCGATACGTATCGCCGTGCTTTCGCCTATGTGTTTCAGGGTCAGGCCGCCTTTGCCGATGCCTCGCAGCCGACAGGTGTGCTGCTGGAAAAGGAAATCGCCGGGCAAGAGGTCAATATCCGCGACATGTCTGGGGATCGCACGCTTGTCCGTTTTGGCACTGGCGATGAAATCACCGTTCAGGCTGGCCCCCAAGGCGTGCGGTTCCTACTGATCTCAGGGGCTCCGATCAACGAACCCGTCGCCTGGCATGGCCCCATCGTGATGAACACGCGGGCCGAACTGGAACAGGCATTTCGCGAGCTGCGCAATGGTACGTTCATTCGCCCCGCGCACTAACAGCGTGACGGTTTGACTTTGTCAGGCCGTCACTGCCTTGTGCACCATGTTCCAATAGATCTCCTCGACCTCGTCCAGAGACAGGCGACCGCCCGAGCGGTACCAGGTCATCACGCCATTCAGCATGGCAATCACGGCCAGCGTTGCAATCTTCGTGTCCGAAATTGCGAAATGTCCGGCCTGCTGCCCTGAAGCAAGGATGCTTTCCAGCACGTTTTCGTATTGGCGCCGCAGGTCTTCGATTTCAGCAAAGTTTTCGGGTGAAAGATTGCGCAACTCCATATAGGCGATGAAAACTTCGTCGGGGCGTTGCAAATGGAAGCGGATGTGAAAGCCGATAAACTGGCGCAAGGCGTCTTTTGCATCGTCGCAACGGCCCATTGCATCTTGCGCCTCAAGCAGGTCCTGCATGTGTTCGCGCATCAACCGGTGTAAAAGGCTCTGTTTGTCGGGCGTATAGTTATAAAGCGCGCCTGCCTGGACCCCGACCTCTTTCGCGATCTGCCGCATCGAGACGGCGGCATACCCATAGCGGGCGAACAGGTGCAGCGCAGCCTTGCGGATACGCGGGCCGGTTATGTCGGAATGTGAGCCTTGAGTGCGTGCCATGGGCCTACAGTATATGAACAGATGTTCATATAGAACCCCGCTTGAACGATGTCGTCAAAACGTGCATCACGATGGGGCAACAAAGACCGAAAAGCCTGCGACATGAAACTGCTGCCTGTTTTGCCCCTTATTCTATTTTGCACTGCCTGTGCGGACATTCCCGAGCTGGAAGGCAGCGAACCGGCTGCAGTCAGATCCGCCCCCTACCCGCGCCTTATTCCGTTGCAGGAAACGTTAGGGCCACCGGTGGACCCAATCCATCAGGCAGCAGCCGTCGAAGACGAACTGACACAACGCAGCAATGCCTTGGCTCAAAAGGCGCAGGCGCTACAAAACGCGCAAACCAACTGACGCGCCATAAATCACCCCCACTATCCCCCGGTGACGGATTGCACCCTTGGCCTGAACCCGCTAAGGCAGCGCTGATTGGACAAGCATCCGACACCAGAAAATCTCGAGCGGAAAAGGACCACGACATGACACAGGCACTGCGGCTGGGAATTGCGGGCTTGGGAACGGTCGGCGTGGGTGTCGTCAAGATCGTCCGCCGCCATGCAGAGTTGTTGCAGGCCCGAACAGGCCGTTCGATTGAAATCGTGGCTGTTTCCGCGCGCGACCCGAACAAAGACCGTGGCGTGAACCTGTCGGACTATGCCTGGGAAACTGATCCGGTTGCATTGGCAAAACGCGACGACATAGACGTTTACGTCGAATTGATGGGTGGCGAGAATGGTCCAGCCAAAGCCTCGGTCGAAGCAGCATTGGCCAGTGGCAAGGATGTGGTCACGGCCAACAAGGCGTTGCTGGCCATCCACGGGCAGGAACTGGCCGAAAAGGCCGAGGCCGCCGGTCGTGTGATCCGGTTTGAGGCCGCTGTCGCTGGTGGTATCCCGGTTATCAAATCCCTGACCGAAGGTCTGGCGGGTAACGAGATCACCCGCGTGATGGGTGTGATGAACGGGACGTGCAACTACATCCTGACTCGGATGCAGTCGCAGCGTCAGGGCTATAATGCCCTTTTCGATGAATGCGCCGAATTGGGATATCTGGAGGCAGACCCCAATCTGGACGTCGGGGGTATCGACGCTGCGCACAAGCTGGCTCTGCTATCCTCGATTGCGTTTGGGACCAAGCCGAATTTCGACGCGATCGAGATTGAGGGTATCCAGCAGATCAGCCTGGACGACATCGACCAGGCCGAAGACATGGGCTTTCGCATCAAGCTGCTGGGCGTGGCGCAGCGCACCGCGCGCGGGCTGGAGCAACGTATGCAGCCCTGCCTGGTACCCAGTGACTCACCACTGGGCCAGCTGGAAGGCGGCACCAATATGGTCGTGATCGAAGGCGACGCGGTTGAGCAGGTTGTTCTGCGCGGCCCCGGCGCGGGCGAAGGCCCGACAGCCAGCGCTGTGATGGGCGATGTCTGCGATCTGGCGCGCGGATTGCAAATCCCGACCTTTGGCCGCCCGGCCACCACGCTTGAAACCGCAGTTCCCGCCGTCACCGGCCGACCTGCGCCGTATTATCTGCGACTGGGCCTGCTGGATAAACCTGGTGCATTGGCCAAGGTTGCGGCCATTCTGGGCAATGCCGGGGTGTCAATCGACCGGATGCGCCAATATGCACATGCCGAAAGCACAGCGCCTGTACTGATCGTCACCCATAAGACCACCCGAACGGCGCTAGACGTCGCGTTGGAGGGTTTCCGCGAAACCGATGTGGTGGCAGGCGACCCGGTTGCATTGCGGATTGAAGCGGTTTGACCTTGCGGCCTGCATGAAACGCAAGCTATGCCGGAAGACACGGCTATACTGACCAGAGGATACAGAAACATGAGTGCTGCCAAGACCGATTTCAATGACCGCCTGCTGTCTCTGGGGCTGGCGAGGGTAGCGGAACAGGCTGCACTGGCTTCGGCTTCGCTTGTGGGCCGGGGCGATGAGAAGGCCGCGGATCAGGCCGCAGTGAACGCGATGCGGGAACAGCTGAACCTGCTGGATATAGCAGGTGTCGTGGTCATCGGTGAAGGCGAGCGTGACGAGGCACCGATGCTGTATATCGGCGAAGAGGTTGGCACCGGAAATGGCCCCGGCGTGGATATCGCACTGGATCCGCTGGAAGGCACCACGCTGACCGCCAAGGATATGCCGAACGCACTGACCGTCATCGCAATGGGCCCGCGCGGCTCGATGCTGCACGCGCCGGATGTCTATATGGACAAACTGGCGGTTGGCCCGGGTCTGCCGGAAGGCGTTGTCAATCTGGACATGACGCCGCGCGAGCGTGTCGAAGCGCTGGCCAAGGCCAAGGGGTGCAAACCGGCCGACATCACCGTCTGCATTCTGGAACGCCCGCGCCACGAAGCGATGATTGCCGAAGTGCGCGAAACCGGTGCCGCGATCCGTCTGATCACTGATGGTGACGTGGCGGGTGTCATGCACTGCGCCGAAAGCGAAGTGACCGGCATCGACATGTATATGGGCCAGGGCGGCGCGCCCGAAGGTGTGTTGGCCGCCGCTGCGCTGAAATGTATGGGCGGGCAGATTTTTGGCCGCCTGTTGTTCCGGAACGATGACGAACGTAGCCGGGCCGCCAAGGCTGGCATCACCGATCTGGACCGAGTTTATGCACGTGATGAGATGGTGACGGCGGATGTGATCTTTGCCGCCACCGGCGTGACTGGCGGCTCTTTGCTGCCCCGGATCAAGCGCGAGCCCGGCTGGGTGGAAACCACGACGCTGTTGATGCGGTCCAAGACCGGGTCGGTACGCCGCATGTCCTACCGCACGCCGACTTGGCCGCATGACAATTCATAACGGCTTGCGCCGTTGCCTTCGGCCAGAGTATTTCTGAAAAGGTGAAGAGGCCGGGTCCGCAAGGGTCCGGCCTTGGCGCATAAGAGGCGAGCAATGAGTTTTCTTGGAGTCGAGCAATCACTGACGGGACGGCTTTGGGTTGGACCTAGCCCCGAGATTGAGCGGGCGGCCGAGATGATGGCGCAACAAACCGACCTGCCCCGTGCCGTTTGCCAAGTTCTGGCCCGGCGCGGCGTGCCAGTATCGGAGGCGCCCGGCTTTCTTGACCCAAAGCTGAAGGAGTTGCTGCCTGATCCGCGGGCCTTAAAGGATATGGAAGTTGCCGCCACGCGCTTTCTGGAAGCCGTCCGCAATCGTCAGAAAATCGCGGTGTTTGCAGATTACGATGTCGATGGCGGCAGCTCTGCTGCGTTGCTGCTGGTCTGGCTGCGGCAGATGGGCGTGCAGGCGACGCTTTATGTGCCGGACCGGATCGACGAAGGGTATGGCCCCAACGTTCCCGCAATGCAGGAGCTTTCGGCCAGGCATGACCTGATCATCTGCGTTGATTGCGGCACGCTCAGCCATGATCCGATTGCGGCGGCTACGGGTGCGGATGTGATCGTTCTGGACCACCATCTGGGGGGCGAGACGCTGCCCGATTGCGTCGCTGTGGTAAATCCAAACCGACAGGATGAAAGCGGCGATCTTGGTTATCTTTGCGCGGCAGGCGTGGTGTTTCTGATGCTGGTCGAAGCCGGTCGCCAGCTGCGTGACGCAGGCGCAAGGGGACCGGACCTGGTGGCCCTTTTGGATCTGGTGGCCCTGGCGACCGTTGCCGATGTGGCGCCGCTGATAGAAGCTAACCGCGCCCTGGTGCGACAGGGGCTGAAAGTGATGGCACAGCGGCAGCGCCCCGGCCTTGTCGCGCTGTCCGATATCTCGCGCATGGATACAGCACCCAACAGTTATCACCTGGGGTTTCTGCTTGGGCCCCGTGTGAATGCCGGGGGAAGGATTGGTCAGGCCGATCTGGGCGCGCGCTTGCTGAGTACCGATTCTCTGCATGAGGCGCAGGCGTTGTCCGAACGTCTGGATGCATTGAACACTGAGCGCCGCGACATTGAAAACGCGGTGCGTTCCGCCGCGCTGGCGCAGGCCGAGGCGCGTGGCTTGGACGCCCCTTTGGTCTGGGCGGCAGGCGAGGGCTGGCACCCCGGTGTCGTTGGTATCGTGGCCTCTCGGCTGAAGGAGACAACCAATCGACCGGCAATCGTGATCGGTTTTGATGGGGATGAGGGTAAGGGTTCGGGCCGCTCGGTTTCTGGCGTCGATCTTGGGGCTTCGATCCAGCGTCTGGCGGCCGAAGGGTTGCTGGTCAAAGGAGGCGGCCACAAGATGGCCGCAGGTTTGACCGTCATGCGCGATCAGTTGGAACCCGCAATGGAGCGCCTGAGCGAGTTGCTGGCCAGACAGGGGGCCGGCCAGGGCGGTCCTGCGGATTTTAAACTGGATGGCGCGTTGATGCCCGGCGCGGCAACCGTGGATCTGATCGAGCAGATCGAACAGGCCGGACCGTTTGGCGCCGGTGCTCCGGCCCCGCGCTATGCGTTGCCTGACCTGCAGGTTCGCTTTGCCAAACGGGTCGGTGAATCGCATCTGAAACTGTCGCTGACCGATGGAATGGGCGGCGGGCTGGATGCGATTGCCTTTGGTGCTTTTGACGGGCCGATGGGCGAAAAACTGTCAAATCACGGCGGTGCGCGCTTTCATTTTGCGGGTCGGCTAGAGGTCAACACCTGGGGCGGACGCCAATCTGTGCAGCTCAGGCTGGAGGACGCGGCAGAAGCCCGTTAACACGCAGCTTTGGTGCGCTAAAAAACTTTCCAATCCCTGCGTTTTTACGCTTGCGGGGGTCACGGCGAAACCGTAAAAGGCCCTCCACAAGCCAGCGTGGCCCGTTCGTCTATCGGTTAGGACGCCAGGTTTTCAACCTGGAAAGAGGGGTTCGATTCCCCTACGGGCTGCCATTTGCGCTTGTGACCTGATACCAAGTGGCCCGTTCGTCTATCGGTTAGGACGCCAGGTTTTCAACCTGGAAAGAGGGGTTCGATTCCCCTACGGGCTGCCACTCTTCCTTAGATTCTTCCATCCCAATGCAGCAAGACCATCCGGGCTGCGCCTTAAAACAGCAACCTAGCTGTCATCAGCGATCTGAATTTCGATGCCCCAACGGTCAAGGAATCTGGCCACCCCACCTATTGGCACAGCATCCGTGACCAGCGAATGCACCAGCCGAGGATCCGGCCCCACATAAGGTGCCCTTTCACCAAACTTGGAATGCGCTGCAGCCATAACAACCTGGTCCGCACACCTGACCACCACCGATGCAAGATCCGCTTCGGCCGCGCTTTGATACAGAAACCCTTTGCTGTCTGAAATCGCATCCGTGCTCAGGATCACGATGTCAAAGGCATAGCGTTGCAGCTGCTTATGGGTGACGTGACCAAAGGTACCCCTTTCATCGATCTGCAACTCACCCCCCAAAAGGTGCACCCGGTTTCCGTTGACCCCGGCCAAGGTCTGCACGACGCCGATGGAGTTGCTGACAACCGTGAGGTTACTGACCTGGCGCAGTTCTTCGGCGACAAAGGCAGTCGTCGATCCCACATCCAGGAAAACGGTCATCTGATCGCGAACCAGTTTCGCGGTATGCCCGGCGATCAAACGCTTTTCATCCGCGTCTTGCGAAATCCGGTGAAAGAAGTTGGGGGCGCCCTGCACTCCGGCAAGATAGGCACCGCCATGAACGCGCTCGACCGTACCCGCCTTTGACAAGGCTTTGATCGTTCGGCGCACCGTCTCTTCGGAGACGCCGAGCATATTCGCCAAATCTGAATTCCGGGCCGTTCCACCCAAACGTCTTAGGGCATCAAGCAATTCCAGCTCACGATGGGTGTTGAGGGTATTCTTCTTCACGAACCGGCTCCGGAAATTTTCTTTATATGGACACGGAATACCGTGAACGGCAAGGCAGTGCCACATCCGCATTGCCACATCCGGCCTTTTGTCGGACCGGATTGGTGCTATGTGAGCACTGAGTTTTAGCAATAATGATCTGGGAAGCTGGTTTGCCTGACTTCCCACTCAGTGCCGGATCAGTGTCGGTGCCTCACGAAACACGAGTGCAATTCTGCGCGCCAGCCGTCATTGCAAGCCCGCATTGAGTCACGGTGGATTTCCCTATTTACCCCGCTTGAACTCAATAGATTTTCACAAGAAAAATTAGTTGTTTACAATCAATCTCTGCACTGGAAGGACGCTCGAATCACCTGTCTTCTGAATGCCTGAACGTCAATTACTAAAAATTTAGTTTGACACATACGCAAAAAATCGCTGATGCTGTTCTGCATCCGGTTCCCGCCGGAGAACCATAATTTTTGGGAGGAGACAGATGCGGAGACATCTACTTTCCGCAGTGGCGGCGGCTGCCGTCATTGCGGGGCACGGGTCCGCTTGGGCCGACGAAGCCGCAGCACAACGTTGGATCGACGACGAATTCCAGCCATCGACCTTGTCGAAAGACGAACAGATGGCCGAGATGCAATGGTTTATCCAAGCTGCACAGCCCTACGCTGGCATGGAAATCAACGTCCTGTCCGAAGGTATTCCGACGCATTCCTACGAGTCGGAGGTTCTGACCAAGGCTTTTGAAGAAATCACCGGCATCAAGGTCAATCACCAGATCCTTGGCGAAGGCGAAGTGGTCCAGGCTGTTCAGACCCAGATGCAGACAGGTCGGAACCTGTATGACGGCTATGTCAACGACAGTGACCTGATTGGTACCCACTCGCGCCTGCAACTGGCCTATCCGCTGACCGACATGATGGGCGGCGACTGGGCGGCGACAACCTCGCCGACAATCGATCTGGATGACTTCATGGGCATTCAGTTCACCACCGGGCCGGACGGCAAGCTGTATCAGCTTCCCGACCAGCAGTTTGCGAACCTTTACTGGTTCCGCAAGGACTGGTTCGATGACGAGGCCAACAAGGCCGCGTTCAAAGAGAAATACGGCTATGATCTGGGCGTTCCGGTCAACTGGTCGGCCTATGAAGACATCGCCGAGTTCTTCACCAATGACGTGAAAGAAGTCGACGGCGTGGCGATCTACGGCCACATGGATTACGGCAAGCGCGCGCCTGACCTTGGCTGGCGCATGACCGACGCCTGGCTTTCGATGGCCGGTGCCGGTGACAAGGGCGAGCCGAACGGTATTCCGGTTGACGAATGGGGCATCCGCATGGAAGCGGGCACCTGTAACCCGGTCGGCGCCTCGGTGTCGCGCGGTGGTGCTGCAAATGGTCCCGCTGCGGTCTATGCGATCCGCAAATGGGACGAATGGCTGCGGGCCTACGCGCCTCCAGGTGCGGCGTCTTACGACTTCTATCAGTCGCTGCCGGCACTGAGCCAGGGCAACGTGGCCCAGCAGATTTTCTGGTACACCGCCTTTACCGCCGACATGGTGAAGCCGAAGTCCGAAGGCAACAACACCGTGGATAACGAAGGCACGCCGCTGTGGCGGATGGCGCCCAGCCCGCACGGCCCCTACTGGGAAGAAGGCCAGAAGGTTGGCTACCAGGACGTGGGTTCCTGGACGTTCCTGAAATCAACCCCCTCGGATCGTGCGCAGGCAGCCTGGCTTTATGCCCAGTTCGTTACGTCCAAGACTGTTGATGTGAAGAAGTCCCATGTGGGTCTGACCTTCATCCGCGACAGCTCGGTCAACCACGAGTCGTTCACGGAACGTGCATCCAAGCTGGGTGGTCTGGTCGAATTCTATCGCTCGCCTGACCGCGTGGCATGGTCGCCGACCGGCATCAACGTACCGGACTATCCAAAGCTGGCCCAGATCTGGTGGCAGCAGATCGGTGACGTGAACTCGGGCGCCTTCACCCCGCAAGAGGCGATGGACCGTCTGGCCGAAGAGATGGACATCACCATGGCCCGTATGCAGGCCGCGGATGAAAGTGCCGGTGTCTACGGTGGCTGTGGCCCGCGTTTGAATGAACCGCAGGACGACGCATTCTGGCTGGAAAAAGCGGGTTCGCCCAAGGCCAAGCTGGAAAACGAAAAGCCGCAGGGCCAGACCGTCAACTATGACGAACTGGTTAAGCGCTGGCAGTCCCAGTAAAAGCAACATCGTAGGCCGGGCTTAAGCCCGGCCTACCCCTGAATGCCCCGCGAGTTTCCCAGATGATCGAACTTCAAGACGCGACCAAACGGGTCGGCAACGTCATCCATATCAAGCCAACAAACCTGACGCTGCAAACCGGCCATTTCAACGTGCTATTGGGCGCGACAGGTTCCGGAAAAACGTCACTGATCAAGATGATGGCCGGGTTGGACCCGATCGCCTCGGGCAAGGTTCTGATGGACGGGCAGGACGTGACACGGTTGAACACGCAAAAGCGGCAGATCAGCCTGGTGCACCAGTTCTTCGTGAACTACCCGCATATGACCGTATTCGACAATATCGCCTCGCCTCTGCGCGTGGCTGGCATGGCCAAGTCCGAGATCGATGGCCGCGTGGAAGAGGCCGCCGATCTGCTGCAACTGCGCCCTATGCTGCACCGCCGCCCGCATGAGCTGTCGGGCGGGCAACAACAGCGAACCGCGCTGGCGCGTGCCATCGCAAAAGAAAGCCGCGCCGTCTTCCTTGATGAGCCGCTGGCGAATCTTGATTATAAACTGCGCGAAGAGTTGCGCGAACAACTGCCCGACCTGTTCGCTGGTCGCGGGGCCGTCGTTGTCTACGCCACCTCGGAGCCTGAAGAGGCATTGCTGCTGGGGGGCTACACCGCGCTGATGGACGACGGCCGCGTGACCCAGTTCGGCCCAACCACCGACATCTACCGTAATCCGGAAAACATTGCCGCGGCGCGTGTATTCTCGGACCCGCCTATCAATGTGGCTCGTATCACCGTTGCCAGCGCCCGGGCGCAATTGGCAGGCAATGTCGGCTGGGCTGTCTCGGACATGGCCGATGGGGAATATATGGTCGCTGTGCGCCCTCATCGCGTGACGCCATTCCGTACGTCTGACGCTGATGTCGAACTGACCGGACGTGTGATCGTGACCGAACTGTCAGGTTCGGATTCCAGCGCGCATTTCCAGCATGGGGACGAAGCCTGGGTTTCACTCGCCGCTGGTGTGCATCCCTATCAGGTCGGCGAAGATCACAGTTTCTACATGAACCCGGCCCATTGCCGGTACTTCAGCCAAGACGGCAAAAGGGTGGCCTGACATGGCACAGATCAAGCTTTCAAACCTCCGACACAGCTATTTGCCATCGCCAAAAGGCCCCGAGGACTATGCGCTCAAGGAAATCGACGTCACGTGGCGCGATGGCGGGGCCTATGCACTGTTGGGACCGTCAGGTTGTGGCAAGTCAACGCTGCTGAACATCATATCCGGTCTTCTTACCCCCTCGGAAGGCCGGATATTGTTCGATGATCAGGACGTCACCGCCCTGCCCCCGGACCAACGCAACATCGCGCAGGTTTTCCAATTTCCGGTGATCTACGACACGATGACCGTGGGCGAGAACCTGGCCTTCCCGCTGAAAAACCGGGGGGTTGATCCTGCGACAATCAAGCGCCGTGTTCTGGAAATCGCCGAGATGCTGGATGTTACGGATATGTTGAACACCCGCGCATCGGGCCTGAGCCCGGACAACAAGCAGAAGATCTCGATGGGTCGCGGCCTTGTTCGCGACGACGTGAATGCGGTGATGTTCGATGAACCGCTGACCGTGATCGACCCGCACCTGAAATGGAAACTGCGATCCAAGCTGAAAGAGCTGCACCAGCGCGTGCAGGCCACAATGATCTACGTGACACACGACCAGACCGAGGCGCTGACCTTCGCCGACGAGGTGGTGGTAATGCAAGACGGTGAAGTGGTTCAGATCGGAACGCCGGTCGAACTGTTTGAACGGCCGCAGCACACATTTGTCGGCCATTTCATCGGCTCGCCGGGTATGAATGTCCTTCCGTGTGAAGCCAAAGGCGACCGCGCCGTATTTGAAGGGCACGAGGTCATGCTGGAAGGTCCCACACATGGTGACGGCGGCCGCACCGATCTGGGTATCCGCCCGGAATATGTAGGTTTCGGCGACACTGGCATTCCGGCACATGTGACCAAGGTCGCCGATATCGGCCGCCACTATGTGGTCAGCGCCGTGGTCGGCAACACCGCCCTCAAGGTCGTGACTGAACATAGTGTACCGGAACCGGGATCACAGGTCTTTTTGCAATTCAAACCCGAACAATCCCGCGTCTACCGCGACGGCTGGATCGCAACTCAGGAGCGGGTGCAATGAGAACGGAAAACCAAAAGGCGTGGTTCTTTGTCCTGCCCGTACTTGCGCTGGTAGCGTTCAACGCGCTGGTGCCTATGATGACGGTGGTCAATTACTCGGTGCAGGAAACCTTCGGCAACAACCAGTTCTTCTGGGAAGGACTGGGCTGGTTCGAACAGATCCTGCGATCCGACCGGTTTCAGGCAGCACTTGGACGGCAGTTTCTGTTCACCTTCCTGATCCTAATCATCGAGGTACCGCTGGGCATCATCGTCGCCCTGTCGATGCCGCGCAAAGGCTTTTGGGTGCCTGTCTGTCTGGTGCTGATGGCCTTGCCGATGCTGATCCCTTGGAACGTTGTAGGGTCGATGTGGAACATCTTCACCCTGCCCAAGATTGGATTGCTGGGATATTTCCTGAATGACGTGCTAGGCATCAACTATGACATGACGCAACAGCCGCTTTCGGCCTGGATAACCGTCATCGTCATGGATGTGTGGCACTGGACGTCGCTGGTCGTGCTGCTGTGCTATGCGGGCCTCGTATCAATCCCCGACGCCTATTATCAGGCCGCCAAAATCGACGGCGCCAGCCCGTGGTCGGTGTTCCGCTATATCCAGCTGCCAAAGATGAAGACGGTTCTGACCATCGCGGTTCTGCTGCGGTTCATGGACAGCTTCAATATCTATACCGAGCCTTTTGTTCTGACCGGGGGCGGTCCCGGCAACTCGACCACCCTGCTGTCGATTGACCTTGTGAAGATCGCGCTGGGGCAGTTCGACCTTGGCCCGGCGGCAGCGATGAGCCTGATTTATTTCGCCATCACGCTGCTGGTGTCGTGGCTCTTCTACACCCTGATGACAAAGGACGACGCAGAATGAAAAAGCGGTCCATCATCCCGATCCTCTATATAGCGTTCCTGATGCTTCCGATCTATTGGCTGGTGGCGATGTCCTTCAAGACCACGAACGAGATCCTGTCGGGCTTTTCCTTGTTTCCCCAGACTTTTACGCTGGAAAACTATATCACCATCTTCACTGACCCGACGTGGTACTGGGGTTACATCAACTCGATTACCTATGTGACTCTGAACACAGTGCTTTCCGTCTGCGTTGCCCTGCCTGCGGCTTATGCGTTCTCACGCTATCGGTTCCTCGGCGACAAGCAGCTGTTCTTCTGGCTGTTGACCAACCGCATGGCCCCGGCGGCCGTGTTCGCCCTGCCATTCTTCCAGCTCTATTCGTCGATCCACCTTTTCGACACCTATCTGGCCGTGGCTTTGGCCCATACGCTGTTCAACGTGCCGCTGGCGGTGTGGATTCTGGAAGGGTTCATGCGTGGTATCCCAAAGGAGTTGGATGAAACCGCCTATGTGGATGGATATTCGTTCCCGCGCTTCTTCGTGACAATCTTCCTGCCCAACATCAAGGCAGGTGTCGGTGTCGCGGCGTTCTTCTGCTTCATGTTCTCATGGGTGGAAATGCTGCTGGCCAAGACCCTGACTGCGGTTGAGGCCAAACCCATCGCTGCCGTGATGACCCGCACAGCATCCAGTGCCGGGTACGAGTTGGGTCTGCTGGCCGCTGCGGGCACCCTGACCATCATCCCCGGTGCCATCGTCATCTGGTTTGTTCGCAACTACATCGCGCGTGGCTTCGCGATGGGACGAGTGTGAGGTTCGACATGCGAAAACTGCTTCTCACCCTCCCCTTCGTGCCCTCAGCAGCCTTTGCTCAGGCCAAGGCCGGATGGGGCAATGTCGGACAGGAGGCCGAAAAAGGGTTCTCGTGGACGGACCCCTTGTGGCCCGATTTCTGGATGGCATGGACACCTGCCACGCTGGCCGTGTTTGTCGGCATCTTCTCGGCCATAGCATGCATTGGCCTGCTGGAAGGTTTCAAGTTCCGCGACGGGATTGAACGACGCGGGGTTCTGGGGCTGACAACCACGCTAGGGGATCGCCTGTTCATTACCCTTCTGGGGTCCGCGTACATTTTCCTGGCGTGGCTTGGATTGGTCGGGCAACCGGTCTGGACACCGCTATTCCTGTCGATTGGCTGGGGCGTTTTTGTGTTCTGGAAAGTTTAGACTTTGAGAAATCGCGAAAGGATGCTTGTCTGTCAGGCATAATAACCATGACGACACCGAGACCGATGCGAAAGAAAAAGACGACAAATCTGCTGACCGAGGTCGAACTGGAGTTCATGAACGAGCTCTGGGCCCTCGGGCAAGGCTCGGTGCGTGATGTCCTGGACCGCCTGCCGTCAGAACGCAACCTGGCCTATACATCCGGGGCCACGATCCTGCGCATTCTGGACGAGAAGGGTTTTGTGGAAAGCCAAAAGTCGGGAAAAACCCTGATCTATACGCCGCTTCTGGAAAAGGACAGATATCAGGCCCGTTCGCTGCAAAATCTGTCGCGCACGCTTTTTGACGACACCCCCGCCACACTGGTGGCGCGGCTGGTCGACGACGCGGGGCTGAGCGAAGCCGACCTGGAGGAAATTCGAGCACTGGTAGAGAGGAGACTGCAAAATGACAGCGGTTAGACCGGTTCTCGACGCATTCATCGAACTCAACATCGTGCTGGCCTTTTCGGCGGTCATCTGGCTGATGACCCGCACGGCCCTAAGCCGCACCGCACTGCGCAATGGCTATGTTGTACAGTTGCGGGCCCTCAAGACCCTGTGCATCTGCGTCCTTGCCAGCCCGTTTCTGGCGGTTTGCGTGTCGTCGCTGACGACCTACGCTTGGCCGGGCAGTGCCGTGGCCCTTGGTGATATCGCTGTTGCGGCCTATCTGCGCGGTGACATCGCAATGCCTGCGACGCAGTTTGAAGCACTGCTGAACACTCGCGAAAGGTGGGTAGATCTTGCATTGTCGGGACAGCAACCTGTGATCACCCTCGTTGCCGCCATACTTGCCTGTGTCGCTGCCGTGTACGCCGCGCGTGCCTTGCGGGACGCAATGGCGATCCGTCAGACTGTCAATTCCAGTTTTCTTTGGCGGCGGTCTGCCAAGGTGGATATTCGCCTGTCCGATCGCATCACCGTGCCGTTCGCCGTGCGCGGACTTCGCCGCCGCCACGTCGTTCTGCCTAGCCATTTGCTGGACACCCCGCGAGAGTTGCGTTTTGCGCTCGCTCACGAGTTTCAGCATATCCGTACTGGTGATGTGGAATGGGAACTGGGGTTTGAGCTGCTGCGTCCGCTTTTGTTCTGGAACCCTGCCTACCTGATGCTCAAGTATCAATTCGGCCGGCTGCGCGAGTTGGCCTGTGACCAGTCGGTTGTTGCGCGCAAACGGATTGATGCGCGGGAATACACGGCGTGCCTGCTGGACTATTGCGCCCGGACAATCTCAACCAACAGCCCACGCGTTCTGAATGTTGCTTTTGTGACAGGCGGCAAGGCAAAGCGCGTACTGCGGCAACGTGTAATCGCACTGACCGATGTTCAGCCTTCGGTACCCGCCTTGCCGGCATTGTTCCTCGGCATGACGCTGATCTTTGGCGCCCTTTTGGCTCTGGGGTCGGCCTCAATCCAGCAGACACGGGATTGGAGCCATGACCGCCTGATGCTGTCAACGGTGGTCAACTTGGAACGACTGGAGGCGCGCAATCAGGGGAACTGACCTGATCGCTTACCAGCCGCGACGCCCGAACAGCGAGTGAAGTCGCCCCTGATCGGTAAAAGGCTCGGGCGATTGCACGCGTTCCAGCCGCGCAACAACGCGCGCGACAAGAACCCATCCTATGACAGCAAAGATGACGCCCCCAAAAGCCTGCCCCAACAGAACGCCCGACGCCCCGGCGATTTGTGAGCCAATTGTGGCAAACACCCATGTGCCAATGGTGTGACGACCCCAGTTTATCCACGTGGAATAGACCGGATGGCCTAGATTGTTGAAACTGGCATTTGTCACAAAAATCACACCGTTGAAGAAAGAAGCCAATGCCAGCGGGCCACAGAACAAGTAAATTAGTACGCGCGTTTCCCCCTGGGCTGCGAACAAATTTGCAATTGGGGACCGCAGCAAAAACAAAATAGCCGACATGCAAAGAACATAGATTGCGGTGAACTTGATCCCGGCCAGAAACGCAGTGCGCACGCGATCAAATTTTTCTGCCCCGAAATTCTGCCCGATGATTGGCCCTATCGCGCCGGACAGCGCAAAGATGACCGAAAACGCCACCGGCAACAGCCGCCCGATCACCGCCATACCCGCAACTGCATCCGTTCCGAACTGCGCGATTTCCCGAACAACGATGGCATTCCCGATCGGCGTGGCGACGTTCGTCAGAACAGCGGGGATTGCGATGGCCCGCACGGGCCGAAAATCCTGTGCCACCTGTTTCATCGATGGGCGTGCAAACCCCTGATGCACCCGCAGCGCGGGCCATAAGGCTGCGCCCAACATACATAGCCGCGCCAGAACTGAGGCTATCGCGGCCCCATCCAACCCCAGTCCAACGGCAAATATCAAAATCGGGTCAAGAACTGCATTCACAACGCCGCCGTAAATCGTTGCCATCATTGATCGGCGCGCATCGCCGTGGGCGCGCAGCACAGCCATCGCTGCCATCGCAATCGACATCACCCACATAGTCGGCAGAATGATCGACACATAGCGCGTCGCCAGCCGCAAAACCTCGCCCTTTGCGCCAAGCAGCGACAGCAGAAAGCTGACGTTCAGCAGCACCAAAACGGAGGTTACCAACCCGACGATCAGCCCCAGCACGGCGACACTGGACGCGTATTGCCTTGCCTGTTCGACCCGCCCGCCGCCCAACTCACGCGCGACCAGCGCCCCGGCAGAAATCGACAGACCGATATTGATGGCGTTCGTAAAAAACAGCAGCGTCCCGGCATAACCTACCGCTGCGGCCAGCGCGTCGTTGCCCAGCATCGAGATAAAGACCATATCGACAAAATCGACAGCAAAGATCGCCATCAATCCAATGCTCGTGGTCAGCGACATGCGCGTCACATGCAGCATCAGGTTGCCACTTAGAAAGATTGCCTTACCTGATGATTTTTCCACCAATACTCTGGTCGTCCCATCTGCGCGACCCAGACGGGCCCATGATGCCACTGCGTTCGACAAGGGAAAGCCCCGGGCAACGCCTAAGTAAACTCACGCGTTTCCGGGGCTTTGTACACCGATTATTTCAGTTCAGGCTGAGCCGACAGGAATCACACAAAGCGGTTCACGTAATTCTCAAGCACTTCCTGACGCCCCGAGCGTGGCTGAGGATTGAGGTCTTCGGCAATCACCCGCGCTGCAATCTCGTCGAGGCCAGAGGTTAGCATCGCCTGAGCTTTAGGCGTTTTCCAGCCTGCATACCGGTCGGCCAGCGCCTGTTCCAGACCACCATCTTCAAGCATCGCAGCTGCCGCTTTCAGGCCCCGGGCACAGATATCCATCCCGCCCACATGCGCAGCGATCAGGTCTTCGGCGTCGATGGATTGCCTGCGAAGTTTAGCGTCGAAGTTGGTGCCACCCGTGGTAAACCCGCCCGCTTTCAGGATGTGGTAATAAGCCAGCGCGACTTCGGGCGTGTTGTTGGGGAACTGATCCGTATCCCACCCGGACTGGTAATCGTTCCGGTTCATGTCGATGGACCCAAGCATACCCTCAGCCGCAGCAACAGCGATCTCATGTTCGAAACTGTGTCCTGCCAGGATTGCGTGCCCTTGTTCCAGGTTCAGCTTGACCTCATCCTCGAGGCCGTACTTGCGCAGGAAACCGATACAGGTTGCCGCATCGAAATCATATTGATGCTTGGACGGCTCCTGCGGTTTGGGTTCGACGAGGATCGTGCCTTTGAAGCCGATCTTGTGCTTGTACTCGACCACCATGTTCAGGAACCGGCCCATATGATCCAGTTCGGCCTTCATGTCGGTATTGAGCAGCGTCTCGTAGCCCTCGCGTCCACCCCAAAGCACATAGTTCTCGCCGCCCAGTTTGTGGGTCGCGTCCAAACAGGATTTCACCGTGGCGGCAGCGAAAGCAAAGACGTCGGGGTCGGGGTTGGTGCTGGCACCCCCCATCCAGCGACGGTGGCTGAACATGTTGGCCGTTCCCCACAACAGCTTGGTGCCGGATGCCTGCATCTTTTCACCGATATAATCGGTGATCTCATTCAGCGTGCGCAGATTGTCGGCGAAGTTCCCATGCTCAGGGCGGATATCCGCGTCATGCCAGCAGAAATAGGGCTGTCCCAGGATCTGAAACATCTCAAAGGCGATATCGGCCTTCATCTTGGCGCGGCCCATGTCGTCTTGCGGATGCCATGGGCGTTCAAAAGTCGAGCCACCAAACGGATCCCCGCCTTCCCAGGCAAACGAGTGCCACCACGCCACGGCAAAACGCAGGTGATCCTCCATGCGCTTACCCATCACGATCTCGTCCGGGTTGTAGTGACGGAATGCGAGCGGGTTCTTACTGTTCTCGCCCTCGAATTGGACCTGCTCGATCCCCTGAAAGAAACCGCTCGTCATCTCTTTTGCCTCATTCCGACTTTTCACCGGGCTTCTTGCCCAGAATGATCATCGACAGCAAATCGTCATCCGTGACATCGGCGATGTCGACTGTGCCAACCAGTTGCCCGTTTTTCATGACCGAAGCCCGGTCGCACAACTCCATTACTGCATGCACATCGTGGTCGATCAGGAAAATTCCGATCCCTTGCGCCTTGAGCTGCTGGATCAGGTCCGCCACCATCTGTGTTTCGTGCGGGCCAAGCGCGGCTGTGGGCTCGTCCATGATCAGGATGCGCGCATTGAAATATACCGCACGCGCGATGGCCACCGACTGCCGCTGACCACCGGATAGCGCCGAGACCGGGTCGTTGAACTTCTGAAAGTTCGGGTTCAACTGTGCCATGATCTTGCGGCATTCGGCCTCCATCGCGGCATCGTTGACCAGCCCGAAAGGCGTGACCATCTCCCGCCCCAGGAAAAGGTTCGAACTTGCATCCAGATTGTCCGCCAAGGCCAGCGTCTGATAGATCGTCTCGATATTGTTGGCACGCGCATCGCGGGGGTTGTTGATCTCAACCTTCTTGCCGTCGATCAGGATCTCTCCGTGGTCCTTCTGATAGGCACCCGAAAGCACCTTGATCAGCGTAGATTTACCGGCCCCGTTGTGGCCCAGAAGGCCAACAACCTCGCCCGGGTACAAGTCGACCGAGACACGGTCCACCGCCTTGATGCCGCCGAACGAAATCGAGATATCGCGCATTTCGACAAGCGGAGGCTGGCCGGACCCTCGGCCCGAAGTTTGGTTCTGTGTTTCTTGTGCTTGCATCATTTCGCTCCCAGACGTTTGCGATAGACGATGTCGATATAGACGGCCAAAACCAGAACGGTGCCCACGACGATGTTCTGAAACGGTGCGTCCACGCCAACCATAGCCATGCCCGATTGAAGCGCCTGCATGATCAGCGCGCCAAGGATCGCGCCGTAGATCGTACCGATACCACCGGACAGCGCCGTGCCGCCGATTACGGCCGCAGCAATCACGCGCAGCTCATCCAATGTGCCGATATCGTTCGAGTGGTTGGCCAGGCGGGCCGAAGCCACGACCGCCGACAGCGCACACAGGAACCCCATCAGGGCAAAGATCTTGACGGTCATCATGCGAGTGTTGATGCCCGACAGTTCCGCCGCATCCGGGTTGCCCCCCGTGGCAAAGATATAGCGGCCAAAGCGGGTTTTGCGGGCCACAACAGTCAAGGTTACCGCAACAAGGATCAGGATCAGAACCGAGATCGGGATACCATAACCCACAACAAGCCCCTCAGGCAGGGCCTCGCCGCGCGCTTCGAACATACGTTCCAGCCTGCGGGTGGGAATCGAGTAGCTGTTGACGATCAAGACATAGCCCATAATGGCGATGCCAATGATCCCCGCCAATGTAGTTTCAGCCCAAACCGGTTTCACAGGAAACCCATGGGCAGCCTTGGAGCGTCGACCGCTCCACAACGCCCAAACCGCAATAGCGGTGGCGGCAAGGCCGAACAGAAGGCTGACCGTTGTTCCCAATGTCCCGTTGGTTCCGCCAAATATCAGGAAGGTGCTGTCCAGCGGGCCGATAGTCTGGCCATCGGTCATGTACCAGGCGACGTTGCGCCAGACCAGAAAACCGCCAAGCGTCACGATAAAGGCCGGTATGGTCAGATAGCCGACCATCCAACCGTGGAATGCGCCGATCAAGGTTCCAACTGCAAGGCCGACAACAAGGGTGATTGCCCAGGTGGCCGGGTGATTCAAACCTAGCCCCAGCACGTTCGGCAGAAGCTCGGTCTGGGTCATCGCCATGACGGCGGATGTGGTCGCCAGCAGCGCGCCGACCGAAAGATCAATGTGGCGCATCACGATAATGAACACCATGCCACAGGCCATGATCGCGACCGAGACCGTCTGAATCGACAGGTTGAACAGGTTTCTGGGCGTCAGAAAACGGCCATCCGTTACGATGTTGAAGCCGATGCACAGGATGATGAAGGCGCCGATCATGCCCAATAGCCGCATGTCCAGTTCCAGTTGCTGGAACAGGCTGGCCTTTGCTTTTTGGGGTACCGGCTGAGACGAAGTTTCGGTCATATCCGATCTTTCATGTTCAGCTATGGTCTCTGGCCCGACCTTGCGGGCCAGAGACGTTATGGTTTGGAGACTTGACTTAGTTACAGGGTGCAGGACCGTTTTCGACGCCCTGGCACAGGTGTTCCAGCGGAATCCAGCCAGCATCGACCACAACGGACAGGTTGTCTTTTGTGATCGGCACAGGTGCCAGGAAGACTGACGTCATCTCGGTTCCACCTGGCGAAGTCCAGCTGACCGCGCCTTCAACGTCTGCCGCAGCCGTTCCACCGCTCAGCGCGACCGCAATTTCACCTGCGGCTCTGCCCAGCTCACGTGCGTCTTTCCAGACCGAAACGGTTTGCGTGCCTTTGGCCACCCGGTTCAGCGCCGCATGGTCGCCATCCTGACCCGACACCGGAATGCCGTCCATACCTTGTGCGGTCAGTGCAGCAACAACACCGCCTGCAGTTCCGTCATTTGACGCGACCACAGCATCGACTTTGTTTTCGTTGGCCGTCAGGATCTGTTCCATGTTGCGCTGCGCGTTCGCAGGCAGCCAGCCATCGGTATAGGCTTCGCCGACGATCACAATGTCACCACTGTCAACAGCGCCCTGGATGATCTCCTGTTGGCCACCGCGCAGGAAATCCGCGTTCGGGTCGGTTGGCGAGCCCTTGATCATCACATAGTTTCCCTTGGGCATCGCGTCGAACACCGCGCGCGCCTGCATACGACCGACTTCGACATTGTCAAAGGTCAGGTAGAAGGCCCGATCATCTTCGATCAAACGGTCATAAGCGATGACTGGGATACCTTCGTCGGCTGCTGCCTGAACAGCTGGACCGATGGCCTGGGAATCCTGCGCCAGAATGATCAGCGCATCAACACCCTGGGCGATCAGGCTTTCAATATCCGACAATTGCTTGGCCGACGACGATTGCGCATCTGCCGAAATATACTCGGCACCGCCTGCCTCAAGCGCGGCTTTGATCGCCGCTTCGTCGGTTTTCCAGCGCTCTTCCTGGAAGTTCGACCAGCTGACACCGACCGTGGTTTCTGCAAACGCAACCGTTCCCATCAGGACGGCCACAGCAGAAGCGCTGAGAATTCGTTTCATGATTTCCTCCCGGTTTATCGAGCCATCGCTTCATGATTCGTGGCTCTCACAATTCTGAGTATCATATTTATTTCAGTCAGTAAAATATTTATGCTACCGGAAAGAAGAAAAACCGCTTACGCTTAGGAAATCACCAGATTCGCGAGGGCAGGATGCTGAAAAGCAAGGTTTCTTCAAACGCTACGGATCAACGAAACACCACCCGTTTGCGCGTGCTGGAACAAATCCGGTCGACCGGGGCGATATCGCGGATCGACATTGCAAGCGCGCTTGAGACCAGCCCAGCGACAGTGACGGCGGCAACGTCAGATCTGCTTTCAGCTGGTCTGATTCAGGAAATCGAAAGCGAAACACCGTCAAAATCCGCGCGCCGCGGCAGACCACGTGTGCTGCTGAAGCTGCATGGCGGATGTCACCTGATTGCCGGTGTAAAAGTGGCCCGGCACCAGATTTCAGTCATCCTGGTCGATTTTGAAGGCACCGAGATCACCTCTTACACTCATCCGCTGGAGGAGGCCCGGATGGCCCCGGAGGCGTTTGCAAAAAAGATATGCGCGGCGCTGGACCAGGCTTGCGTCTCTGCAAGCAGGTCCCTGACAGAGGTTTCCGGCGTCTGCATAGGCATTGCCGGACTGGTCGACGCAGAGCGGAACTTTGTACATTGGTCATCTTCGCTGACAGTGCGCAACGTGGATCTGAGCCCGCTTCTGTCTCAAGTGCTCCCCTGCCCCGCGTTCATCGAGAATGACGCTAATCTGGTTGCAAAGGCCGAACAGCTTTTCGGGCTTGGCAAAGGGTTGAAGAACTTTCTGGTTGTCACGATAGAACACGGCATTGGTCTGGGCATTGTGTTGGATGGCAAGCTATATCGCGGCGAGCGCGGCTGCGGTGCGGAATTCGGGCATGTCAAAGTTCAGCTGGATGGCGCGTTATGTCAGTGCGGGCAGCGCGGATGCCTTGAAGCTTATGTTGGGGAATATGCCCTGATCCGCGAGGCAACCATTGCCAGCCAGGCTACTGACCCGCACAATCTTGCTGATATTCACGCAGCTGCCCAATCCGGTGATGCCCGGTCCATTTCCGTTTTGTCGCGCGCTGGTCAGATGTTTGGAATGGGGCTTTCCAACCTGATCAATCTGTTCGATCCGGAATGTATCATCCTGTCCGGCACCCGAGGCAGCTTTGAATACCTGCATTCCGACGCAGTGATGACCCGCATCAATAACGGTGTTGTCAGCGTTGACGCGCCGCTGCCTGAAATCAACGTAAACCATTGGGGGGATTCAATGTGGGCAAAAGGGGCGGCGGCCTATGGGATCGAACAAGTCTCGATTTTGAAAGTCAGGGAACTGGCGGAAAATGCGAGTTGAACTGACGATCCTGCTAGCGACAGCGTCTGCCGCCTTGGCTGACATCAGCCTGCCACAGTTTCACAGCATCGACGTCCCCAGCCATGTTTACGACGGCGGGTGGGAGCACTTCGTCGGCGGAGGCGTTGCCGTTTTTGACTGCAACGGCGATGATCGGCCCGAGCTGTTTGCCGCAGGAGGAACTAATCCGGCTCAATTGTTTGTCAACACATCAGGACCCAATGTCAGTTTTCGGTCAGAAACGCCAAGCGCACTGTCTCTGACCGGCGTGACCGGCGCTTACCCACTGGATATCGATGGAGACGGGTTTGTGGACCTGGCAGTATTGCGCGTTGGTGAAGACGTTTTGTTGCGTGGCAAACCAAATTGCGCATTCGAACCGTTCACCTCGTTGAATTTCCAGTCTCAGGATCACTGGACCACCGGATTCTCCGCCACTTGGGAAAGCGGTCAAACCCTGCCGACACTGGCTTTTGGAACATATGTCGACCGAACCAACCCCGATGGCCCGTTTGAAGCCTGCGGGCCGACGCTTTTGTATCGCCCCGAAGGGGCGGCCTATGGCCCACCTCTCCACCTGGCACCGGGACATTGTTCCTTGTCCATTCTGTTTTCCGACTGGGCGCGCAGCGGGCGCGCGGACCTGCGTGTCAGTAACGACCGCCATTACTATGTGCGCGGCGGGCAAGAGCAGCTTTGGGCTATGGAAGACACGCCACGCCTTTACGCGCCGGAAGATGGGTGGCTGCCCTATTCGATCTGGGGCATGGGGATTGCATCAAGGGATATATCAGGGGACGGCTTCCCGGATGTTTACCTGACCTCGATGGGGGACCAGAAGTTTCAGATCTTTGATCCCACTGCCGAGGGGCCGACATGGCGCGACGCGACTTATGACCGGGGAACAACGGCGCACAGGCCGCATGTTGGTGGCGATGGCCGCCCCTCAACCGGCTGGCATGCGCAGTTCGGTGACGTCAACAACGACGGGCGCGACGACATATTTGTCGCCAAGGGCAATGTCGAACAGATGCCCGATGCAGCGCAAACTGACCCCAACAACCTGTTGCTGCAATCCGCAGATGATCAGTTTTTCGAGGCTGCCTCAGCGGCGGGTGTCGCCTCTATGGGCAAGTCCCGCGGTGGAGCCCTGGCGGACCTGAACGGGGATGGATCGCTTGATCTGGTCGTGGTCAATCGCGGGTCAGCGCTTGAAGTATTTCAGAACGAACAACAACTTGGAAACTGGGTTCAGGTTGATCTTGGCCAGGATCGTTCCAACCGCGCAGCTGTCGGCAGCTTCATCGAGGTCAAAACCACCGACGGAATTCAAACACGGGAAGTGACCATTGGCGGCGGTCACGCAAGCGGCATCTCAGGGCTTCATCACTTTGGCCTGGGCAACGCGGACGAACTGGCGCTGCGGGTTATCTGGCCAGACGGCACAGTTGGTGATTGGCAGCCCTTCAGAAGCAATCAGGTGCTTCGCATCGACCGCTGATCATTGATCAACAGGCAAACCGCTGGGCACATGCGCAGGCACACCCAGCCGGACTGCCGGGTCTTCCAGTGTGCTGAGGAAACTTAGAATGGCGTTCACCTCGTCATCACTCAGGCTGATTGGGGCCAGTTCATTCGACGCTGCAATCGCCTCGATCAACGTGGGGTCGAGCAAGGCTTTTTGATCTTCCGCGCCCGGAAACTCTGGCAACGCTGCTTTTTCGATCGAGTAGCTGCGCAAAGCTGCGACCGGATCCAGATGATGACGGACAACATCTTCAAGCCGCGCGTAGGCTCCGTTGTGACCATAGGGTGCCGTCAGGGTTACATTACGCAAGGATGGCGTGCGAAATGTGAAGGTGTCATCCGCATTGCCCGTCACACGCAATCGCCCGTCATCGCGAACATGGTTCTCGAACCGGGCGGCTTTTCCCGGCCCGATTTGCGGCATGGCGATAGAATGAAACCCATGATCCGTCTGGAACCAGCCGGAATGGCAGGTGCTGCACCCGGCCTTGCCGTAAAAAAGGTCAAGCCCCATTTGCGCCTGCTCGGGCAGCACCTCTTTTCCTTGCAGCGCACGATCAAACAGGCTGTTGTCAGCGCGCCATTCAAAAGCGATGAAATCAGCAATGATATTGGCGATTGCGGTAAAAGTGATCTCTTCTCCGGGCGCGAGCTGGTCAAAGCGTGTCCTGTATTCCGGGATTGCGGCAACACGCGCCGCGATAAGATCCCATGCGCCATCCTTTTGGGTCAGCAAACCAAGACGTACGGCTTTGCTCACTTCGTTTTCCGAATAGTGGCCCGCCATTTCGTCAGCCGACAAGACCGGGAACATCGCTTGCGCGGCCAGTGCAGATTGGAAGCCCGGCCTCATATCTGTGCCCAAGGGCGTTCTGAACCCGTCAGGCTGTGACGGGTCTGCCTCAAGACGCCCGTCATGAAAGAAGGTGGTGAATTCCAGCGCCCCAAGGTTCCACAGCCCCGGTGCATTTCGGGGAATGCGCTGCTCGGGCATGTTTTCCTGATCAAGCCTGCGCGCTGCCCCCAGCCCCACACCGCCTTCACCGATACCCAGAGACAGCGCGTCTGACGTTCCCAGTTTCGGATGATGACAAGTGGCGCAGCTGATGTTTTTGTTCCCCGACAGGATCGGGTCGTAAAACAGCAACTGTCCCAGTTCGACCTTGGCAAGGTCCGGTTCTACAAATTGAGGAAGCGGCCCGAGGTCCTGCGCCTGCGCCGCCGACAGTGTCACGCAAAAGGCCAGAGCATACACCGATATCCCAACTCTCATACCTGATCCCCTGAGATTTCCAACGTCAGAACTTGTTTATAGGGTTTGTCCGGAGAATAGATGACGGACGGAAACAAGGGGTGGTTCACAGCGTCCGTGTAACCGGAAGGCTCAATGCAAAGCCCTGCGCATGGCGTGAAAGGATCAGACAGGTGCGCGGCGGAATAGACCTGCGCGCCGGGCTGATCAGAGTAAACATTCATGCGCAAACCTGACGGTGTTTCAACCGTTGCAACCGGTCGATTTGATTTGCCCGCCTCTTCAAACACGAAGTAGTGGTCAAGGCCACGCCCCTCATCACCGATAACGCGCACGGATGAGAAATCCAGCCCTTGGTTTTCGATCTCATTCACGACGCCTGTCGGAATGGAGCTGTCGTCCAGTTCCAGTACCCGCTTTGAATTCAGGGCCAACCGGCTGTCAAGAATACCGCTTTGGCGCCCAAGAGTATAGTAATTGTGCTGCGCAATGCTGATCGGCGTAGGCCGGTCCGGCCATGCGGTGATCGTGTAAGTCAGCCGTGGAAAAGCCAGCTTGACATGAATCTCGAACCTGATTTCTCCGGGAAAACCATCATCGCCGTCAGGTGACGTCAAGGAAAGAACCGCACGGTTCGGCTTAGTCTTCCTGATAATCCAGTGGCTGCGCGACAGCCCGAGCGCACCGCCATGCAGCGTGTTTTCCCCCTCATTCGCTGTCAGGCGATAAGCGGCATCCTGCATTTTAAACTTTGCGCCACCGATCCGATTGGCGACGCGACCCACGATTGCACCCAGATAATATGGGTCCGTCAGATATTCCTGCGGGTTTGGATAGCCCAGGATCAAGGGCGTTTCACCGATCCACCAACCTTGTGTGATCGCCCCATAGCTCAGCAGGGAAACCGACATCGCACCATCTTCCAGAACAACCTGTTCGATGGGTAGGGAAGTGACGCCTTTCATCATGGCGCAGACAAGGGGGATAGTGCCGCATAAAACTGGCGGTATCTTTGATATTCAGCCTCATAGGCGTCGAATAACCCCGCGCGCGGCTGAACAATTTCAGAGATTTCTGGCGATGTCATGAGTTCCGCCGGGTCTGCATCTTTTACTGCACAGGCAGCAAGGCGTGCCGCGCCTATGGCGGCTCCGAATTCACTGCCTTTAGGCAAGGCAAGCGGGATGTTCAGAACAGTTGCCAGCGTCTCGACCCAGAAACGGGATCGTGCGCCCCCACCGACGACCATCAGGCTTTCAGGCTTGGTTCCCGTGCTCCTGAGGGCCTCAAGGCAATCTCGCAGCGCGAACGAGACACCTTCCATCACGGACTGTGCAAGATCCTCTGGATCCGACGCAATATCCAGCCCCATAAACGCCCCCCGGATAGCGCTGTCATTATGAGGGGTACGTTCCCCCGACAGATATGGCAGGAACTTGGTCTTCGACGGCCCGGTGACGGTATCCGGCAACGCCGATGCGAGTGCACCAACGGATTGGCCGAGGTTCCGGGACAGCCAGTTCAGACTGTTGGTCGCCGACAGGATGACACCCATTTGAATCCAGTGGTCCGGCACCGCGTGGCAGAAGCAGTGAACCGCCGTTTCCGGTGCGGGCGCGTAACTGTCCTTGGCAACCAGCAGCACACCCGACGTTCCCAGCGATAGAAAACCGCTGCCTTCGGCGATACTTCCTATACCACAGGCAGCCGCGGCGTTGTCGCCTGCCCCGCCCGCAACGACTACGGGTCCGGTCAGGCCCCAGTGCTGCAATATCTCCGCCCTCAGCTCGCCCCCGACGGCGCTGCCTTCGACCAGTTCGGGCATCTGATCCCGGCGCATGTGGCTGAGCTCAAGCGCTGTTTCCGACCATTTCCGACGTCCGACGTCCAACCACGCTGTACCCGCGCTGTCGGACAATTCACTTATGTATTCTCCGGTCAGCCAGAAGCGTAAATAGTCTTTGGGGAGCAAGACTTTGGAGGTTTTTTCAAAAACGTCAGGTTCATGCCTGCGCATCCATTCCAGCTTGGGCGCAGTGAAGCCGGGAAAAACGATGTTTCCGGTGATCGATCGCATCGCGGAAAGCGCATCCAGTTCGGCAGCTTCACGGGCAGACCTTGTGTCGTTCCAAAGGACACAGGGCCTCAATACGCTACCATTTCGGTCCAGAAGCGTTGCGCCATGCATATGCCCGCTCAGACCTATGCCCCGCACTGCCGAAAACGCAGCGCTGTTTTGCCCCTGCAACTGGGCAACGACCTTTTGACACGCTTCAACCCAATCCGCAGGTTCCTGCTCTGACCAGCCCGGATGCGGTGTCGATGTGTTCACGCTCGCTTCGGCCTCGGCAACGACGTCACCGTCTTCACTGACCACAATTCCCCGAAGACCTGACGTCCCCAAATCAAGACCGAGATACACCTGCTCCTCCCATTTGTAAGCCGCAATACTGAGGCAACAGAAACCCAGTTTTGCAAAGGCATCAGGTTTCACTGGCACAGTTTGCGCTAACATCACAAGGTGAAACAAGACAAGGAATATAAAAATGATGTCGTCCTGGACAGCACTGAATGACCCAGACCCAGACAGCGACCAATACGAAGGTGCCCGATAAGAGGTGACCTGAACTAAGCCGCGGGAGAAATTTTTTGCGATTGTCTGGCAACATGTTTCCGTAAAAACTTCGGAATGTTCTCATCTTACTGATTTCGGGCAGGCAGAGCTTCTGACACCATGATCAGTCGCAAGAAGGAAATCGGCGAATGAAATCACATGCCAAAGTTGTTGTCGTTGGCGGCGGATGTGTGGGCGCGTCCATTCTGTACGGTCTGACACAGCACGGCTGTAGCGATGCGGTGATGCTGGAACGGACCACACTGACCGCAGGCTCGACCTGGCATGCCGCCGGTCTGCTGGTCACCTTCGTGCGGTCCCATAACGTGTCGAAGATGACGATGGAAACCATCCGCATCTATTCAGAAGTCGAACAGAAGATGGGTACGTCGGTAGGCTTGCGCAAAGTGGGTCAGCTGCGCGTTGCCAACACCCAGAAACGTTGGGATGAATTCCAGTCATATATCTCGATTGCCGAGGCTGCAGGTGTGCCCTGCAAACTGCTGACGCCCGCGGAAATTGCCGATGTTCATCCCCTTCTGAACCAGTCTGAGCATATTCGCGGCGGTATCCTGCATACCGAGGACGGCTATGTGAACCCGGCCGACATCACCATGGCAATGGCAAAGCTGGCGCGAGATGCGGGCGCCACAGTCTATCAGAACACCGAAGCACAGGCGTATGAAAAGTTGGAAAGCGGTCATTGGAAAGTGACCACCAATCAGGGAGAGATCACGTGCAAGCATTTGGTTTTTGCCACCGGCAATTATGCCCGTGAAAATGCCCGACGCGTTGGGCTGGACCTGCCCTGCATTCCCATCGTTCACCAGTACTGGACCACGGAAACAGTTCCACTGCTCAAGGAACGTCGTGCGCAGGGTTTGCCCGAGTTCCCGATCCTGCGGGATGAGGATTACGGCGCATATCTACGCGAAGATGTCGGCGGCATTCAGTTCGGGCCCTATGAGTTCACCAAGGACCTGAAGCTGTTTGCCGAAGACAGCGTTCCACCTGACTTTGGCGCAGACCTCTTGCCCGAGGATTTCGATGCCGTGGAAACCCAATGGGAACGGGCTATTGAGCGGGTTCCGGTCCTTGGCGAGGTGGGCATCAAGGCCAACACGCGCGGACCCTTCCAAATGACGCCGGACGAATTGCCACTTGCCGGGCCAGCGCCAGGGCACAATAACCTGTGGCTGGCCGAAGGGATGCCCGGCGGCATTCTGTGGGGCGGCACCGTGGGCGAACGGCTGGCCCGTTGGATCGTCGACGGTGATCCGGGCATGGACATGTCGGAACTGGACCCGCGCCGTTTCTCGGACTACGCCTCTAAACGCTGGACCATGGACAAGGTTCGCGAAACCTGGGGCACACATATGAACGCGCATATCCCCGGCGAAGATTTCCCGGACGCGCGCCCAATGAAAACCGTGGGGTCTTACGATCTGCTGACGGCGCATGGCGCAGTCTGGACCAGCTTCAACGGCTATGAATTCCCGCGCTGGTTCGCCAAATCGCCGCAAGAGGCGATCCCTGAACATTCTTTCCGCCGCACCAATCACATGGAACGCGTTCAGGAGGAAGTGCACACCACCCGCGAAGAGGCCGGGTTCATCGAGATGTCGCCAATGACCAAGTTTACTGTACGCGGTCCCGGCGCCGCGCGGTGGCTGGATGGTCTGATGGCAAACAAACTGCCTAAAGTGGGCCGGATGAGCCTGTCGCTGTTGTTGAACGCAAAAGGTGGCATGGATGCGGAATACACAGTTGTCCGCTATGCCGAGAATGATTTCTATCTGGTCTCTACCCCGAATTGGCGCGCCTATAACTGGGATCAGCTGCAACGTCTGCTACCACAAGATCAATCGGTTATCCTTGAAGACGTTTCAGAACAGTTGGGTGTGATCGCTCTGGCGGGTCCCAAGGCGCGCGAGATTTTGCAACCGCTGACCGACAACGATTTGACGAACGCAGCTTTTCCCTGGCTCTCTGCACAAAAAGGTGAAGTTGGTTATGCCAAAGACGTTCACCTGCTTCGGGTATCTTACACAGGCGAGCTGGGCTGGGAACTGCACCATCCGGTCGGGTATAACCGCCATCTTGTCGACCTGCTTTTGAAAGCCGGTGTAAAACCCTTCGGGCTTGAGGCGTTGGAGTCCATGCGCCTTGAAAAATCCTATCGCGCCATCAACCGTGAGATTTGCAAGGACATGACACCATATGAGGCCAGCCTTGATCGGTTTGTCGTCACCGAGGGACGCGAGTTCATCGGAAAAGCGGCGCTGGAGAAGCAGAGATACGAGGGCAATCACAAACGGCTGGTCACGTTGAAACTTCCCTTTGGCGAAACTTCGGTGATGTTCGATGAAGGTGTTTATGCAAACGGTGAACTGATTGGTCGCGTTACATCGGGTGGGTTTTCTTATTATTGCAACCACGACATAGCGATGGCACTTGTACCAAACGATATGACCGCGCCGGGTGCAAAGATGCAGGTGTTGGTCCATAACGAAATGCGCGATGCCGAGGTGATCGATACTTGCGCCGTTGATCCCACCAACGCACGTGCGCGTGCCTGACCCCTGAAGTAAAAAGACTGGATTTGAAAAGATGACCGAACACTCGATCAAAACGCTTTCTCTTGCCGAGGTTCGGGCGCTGGCGAAAGCCGTACTTGTTTATGCCGGAGTTAATGCACAGGGCAGCGATATTCTGGCCGACATTGTTACCCGGTCCGAGCGGGACGGCCCGCGCAGCCACGGATTGCGTATGCTGCCGGTCTATGTCCAAAGCTTCACCTCGGGCTATGCAAACGGCAATGCGAAGCCAAAGATCGAAAAGGTTGCCCCGGGCGTTCTGCGCTGTGATGCCGATAACGGCTACTATCAGGTCGCGGCAGCCGAAGTCCGCGACATGTTGATCGAAATGACGCGGGAAAACGGCATTGCCGCTTTCACCTGCGCAAATTGCCACCATCTGGGCGCGTTAAGGTTTGACACCGAACCGCTGGCCGAAGCTGGTCTGGTGGCTTTCGCCGTGATCAACTCATTGTCCATGGTGGTGCCGCAAGGCGGGGTGCGCCCGGTATTTGGCACCAACCCGATGTCTTTTGCCTGTCCGCGCGAGGGCGGTGCGCCGATAGTCTGGGATCAGGCGTCTTCAATGGTTGCTTTGATGGATATCCGCATGGCCGCAGCCGAGGGGCACGACCTGCCCCACCCTGCCGGTCTGGACCCTGACGGTGCACCCAGTACGGACCCGAACGCTATCCTGGAAACCCGCAGCCTTTTACCATTTGGCGAGCACAAGGGCGCCGCAATCGCTTTCATGGTTGAAGTGTTGGGTGCCGCCCTGGCTGGTGGAACCCTTTCCGTGGACAATCAAGAACGTGAGGCGTTCGGAGCCCTTAACATCAAAGGCGGTGCAACACTGATTGCGATTGACCCGAAACGGTTCGGCAACGCGGCCTTCAATCAATATATCACGCGCATTTGCACAGAAATTGTCGGCAACGGGGACGCCCGTGTTCCGGGTGATGGGCGTCTGGCCAAACGGGCGGCAGCCGAGGCTGACGGTGTTGAGGTCAGCACCGAGGTTCTGGCCGCGTTAAACGCGGCCTGAAATACCCGCGCTCAGCTTTCTGGCTAGAGGGCCTTCCTACGACACGGGCGGATTCAAGCGCCAATCCAGCTTTGAACAGGCGGTAATCTTGCCGAACCAAGCACGGATGCGACAGTCCATTCTCCCCTCGTAACGGCGGTCCGTTGGGGTCTGAGTCGTCGCACTTATCGACCGCCGCCCGCAACAAATAGCCTGGAGAGGAAGTCAAACAGGTCAGCGTGACACTCTAATGGCAGGATATGCGCCACATATTGGTCCGGCCTGACGACGACCATACAGCCCTTTGTCCGATCAATTCCGCGCATTTCGTAGATGTCTTCACGCCTCTTGTGATCAACGCAAAAAACCTTCTCGAAGTCGCGCAGGCCATACCTGCCCTTCTCGGGTTTCAAAAGAGACGGCATATCCTCATAATTCAGCGATATGAAATCCTGCGGGAAGATGGCCCGTAGGTCTATCAAACCGTCGATGTCTTCGTCAGGGCGCACAAACCGTCGCAGAGGAGAGTTCGGATCGCTTTGCAAAACCTCGCAAAGCTGATGGATCGATCCGCCTTGGGTACCTGCGTCTCTCTGTCCTGCGAAGGCATAGAGCCTCCAGCGCGCATCCGCTTCGGCCACATGCCCCAATTGCATGGGCATGGCATCTGCAAGCCGGACAACTGGTGCTGAATGAAATCGCTTGCCTATAACCAGCCCACGCGCCAGATGCTGGTGAACCGGTTCGGCGACCAAGTCCGAAGGCCCATAGTGAACCGAAAGCCCGCCGGTGAACTCCAGATTTTCGATAAACTGTTTTTGAATTCGGGGCCTATCGGTGCCGTCAAGCTCTGACTCGCCCGGAGGCGCACTCATGATCCGGGCCCATTTATGGTCGGTTTCGACCAGTCTTTTGGCCTCTTGCAAACGCTCGGCCGAGTAGCTGTGAAGAAGATCAGGCTTTGACCTTCCTGTCAGCACATGCACCAGTTTCCAGCCCAGGTTAAAAGTATCGCCCATCGACACGTTCATCCCCTGACCCGCCTTGGGGCTATGCGTGTGGCAGGCGTCGCCCGCCGTGAAAACGCGCGGGGTGCGTGTAGCAACTTCATGCTTAGGAACATCGTCGAACTTGTCGGTCAGCCTGTGGCCAATCTCGTAGACCGACCACCAAACGACTTCTTTTACGTCGATGGAATAAGGACGCATGATCCGGTTCGCGGCAGCGATGATATGGTCAGCCGTCAGATTGCGGTTGGCGATCCGCTCATCCGGGTTCAGTTTGTCAAGCTCGACATACATTCGGAACAGGTATCCGCCCTCGCGCGGAAGGATCAGAACGTTTCCTTCCGATGCCGATTGAACAAGGCATTTCCGCCGCAAATCGGGAAAATCGGAATTCGCCAGAATGTCCATAACGCCCCACGCCTGATGTGCGGCATCGCCTTGCAGCTTACCCCCGATGGCCTTGCGCACATTGCTGCGTGCACCGTCACAGCCTACGACATAGTTGGCACGCACTGTAAGCCGTTCAACCACGCCACCATCATCGCCCAAGCGTTCAAGCTCTGCCGTGACGGGGTGATCCGTGGAACCGGTATCAATTGTGAAATCGCTGACACGAAGCCCGTAATGGGGTTGCAGCCGCGTTGGAGCGTTTCTCATCACATCCAGAAACAGCTCATGAATCCGGGCCTGATTCATCAAGGTATGTGGCATCTCGGATTGATCTTCGGCAACGTCCTGCACCGTGCCCGCCCGGCGGATGTGGCCCGGGCTTGCGGGATCGGGCGTCCAGAATGCCGTTTGGTTGACCCAATACGCTTCGCGCTTCACTTTCTCAGCAAAACCAAACGCCTGAAACATCTCCATCGAGCGGACGTTGACGCCATCCGCCTGGCCTTTCTCCATCGGACCAGGCTTTTGATCCACGATCATTGTCGAAATTTCGGCGAACCCGGCCAGTTGCGCTGCAAGGCAAAGCCCCGCCGGTCCACAACCCGCGATCAGAACGTCAACCTTTTCGGGGATGGTTGCGGGGTGGTTGTGGTGATCGGAGCGGCTGAGCGCAGCCGGTTTGATATCCGGGTCACCCGGACGAAATCCATCAACGTAATATTGCATTGTCCCCTCCTCCGCAGATTCACATAAATTTAATAACTGTACTTACTATTTCCTGTCAACAAAGATATGTACACTCACTAATTGCCGCGGTAATTCTGGAATAAGTGACGGCGTAAAGTGATTTCGGAGGTTTTGCGTGAGTATTTACGGAATGGCGGGCCACCTCATCCGCAGGCTCAATCAGATTTCAACCCACGTGTTCTCGGTCCGGATGCAGGAGGCCGGGATTGACCTTACATCCGTTCAGTTCGCAGCACTTGAAACAATTCGCGCCGAACCCGGCATTGATCAGGCCACAGTCGCGGCGAAAATCGCCTATGACCGCGCAACAATCGGCGGGGTCATCGACCGGCTGGAGCAGAAAAACTACGTCAAACGCTCGGTCAGTCAACGTGACAGACGCGCGCGAGAGGTCACCTTATCGGGAAAAGGAAAAGACATCCTTGCGGCGGCTATGCCAGTCGTAATTGACCTGCAAAACGAGATCCTCGGAGGGCTAACTCCGAATGAACGCGAAACGTTCCTGAAGCTCGCAGGCAAGGCAGTTGATGCTGTCACCGACGATAACACACGGCCTTGAATTACAAAGCGGACGCTGGTTCAATTAAAACAAGGAAAGCAAATCCACCATTTTTTAGCTTTAGTTTCCGAAACTAGAAACTAAAATCTAAGAAATCTCAATTTACCTTTGAGCCAACCGAGGGCAATGTAATCCTGAGAGGATAAATTGCGTCCGCGCATGACCTGTCTGATGCGTAGCGTTTCGACGAAAAGGTTCACATGTGTGAACATTCTGTTTTCCGAAAAGGACCTGAAACCAAACACTAAAAAAGTGGATATAACTCGTTATAAAACATAACTAATATGAGCAATCATGAACAGGGGATGATACTCATAGGTCATCTAGGGAGGAGACCATGACCAACTTGCGCAGAACCATACTCAAATCTGCAGTGACAGCGATTGCTTTCGGTGCCATGTCAACCACTGCCATCGCGGCCGAAGTGACACTGCGGATGCACCAATTCCTGCCGGCACAAGCCAACGTACCCAAGAACGTTCTGGATGTCTGGGCCGACAAGGTCGAAGCGGATTCGGATGGCCGGATCGAAATTCAAAGGTTTCCGTCCATGCAGCTTGGGGGCAAACCCCCCGAACTGATCGACCAAGCCATTGATGGTGTGGCAGACATTGTCTGGACTGTGTCCGGATATACACCAGGCCGCTTTCCCCGAACCGAGGTGTTCGAACTGCCGTTCACCATGACTAATGCCGAAGCCGTCTCACGCGCCTATTGGGATCTGGCCGAAGAAACCATGATGGACGATGACTTCAAGCAGTTCAAAGTACTCGGGCTCTGGGTGCACGGCCCCGGTTTGATCCATTCAAAGGAACCGATCGAAAGCATCGAGGATCTGAACGGCGTAAAGCTGCGCGCACCGACACGCGTAACCAACGGCCTTTTCAGCTCGCTTGGAGCAACCCCGGTTGGCATGCCTGTTCCTGCGGTGCCTGAAGCGCTGTCCAAAGGCGTGATCGACGCCACCGTGATTCCCTGGGAAGTGACCGGCGCCCTGAAGGTCAACGAGCTGGTCGGAAACCACACGACCTTTGGCGACGACACGCTATACACCACCACTTTCATCTTCGCGATGAACAAGGACCGCTGGGATGCACTGCCGGATGATCTGAAGGCCGTCATCGACGCCAACTCGGGTGCTGAATTCTCGGCCTTCGCAGGCAAGCAGATGCAGGCCGATGACGACGGGCCTCACAAGCAGGCGATGGAACGCGGCAACAACATCATCACGCTGAGCCCGGAACAGGTCGCGGAATGGAAGGCAGCATCACAGCCGACCACTGACGCCTGGATCGCCGAGATGGATGAAAAAGGTCTGGATGGAACTGGCTTGCGCGCCCGCGCGCTCGAACTGATTTCGCAATACTCCGGCAACTGATCCGGTCGCTCTTCCGGCGCTATTTCCCGCCGGGAGAGCAATCCCTTTGGAGTTGATCATGCAGAAACTGGTAGAGCGCATCGCGCGCTTCATGGCCGTTCTCGGCGGTGTGGTTCTGACTGCGCTGGTCCTGCTGACCTGTGTCAGCGTGCTGGGGCGCGGCCTGAATACGCTGGGCCACTCGGACGTTATGACGTCACTGTCGGAAGCAGCGGCAAATGCGCTGATTGCATCGGGCGTCGGGCCGGTGAATGGCGATTTTGAACTGGTCGAAGCCGGCATTGCATTCGCCATATTCTCGTTCCTGCCGATCTGCCAGCTCTATGGCTCTCACGCCACAGTCGACGTATTCACCAACACGCTTCCGACAAAGGCGAACAAAGTGATCATCACATTCTGGGAATTCGTCCTGTCGCTTGTCATTCTTTTGATTACGTGGCGCTTGTTTGTCGGCATGCAAAACAAGCTGGACTATGGTGAAACGACCTTTCTGCTGCAATTTCCGGTTTGGTGGGCCTATGGGCTAAGCTTTGTTGCCGCCCTTGTCGCATCACTTGTTGCTGTCTATTGCGCCGTCGCGCAGGTCATCGAGCTTGTCACCGGGCGTCATATCCTGCCCTACCGCGGGGAGGCCGCACATTGACCATGCTCGAACTGGGCTACGTGTCCTTTCCCGTACTTCTGATCATGATCTTTCTGCGCGCACCGATTGGCCTTGCCATGTTGCTGTGCGGGATTGGCGGGCTGTATTTTGCCATGGGTGGCACCAGCATGTTCATGGCCAAGCTCAAAACCGAAACCTACTCAACCTTTTCCAGCTATTCGCTGACGATCATTCCGATGTTCCTGCTGATGGGGCAGTTCGCGACATTGTCGGGCATGTCTTCAGCCTTGTTCAAAGCTGCTGAAAGCTGGCTGGGCCACCGCAAAGGGGGCGTCGCCATGGCGGCAGTCGGCGCTTGTGCCGGATTTGGCGCAATCTGCGGGTCCTCCCTTGCCACTGCCGCAACGATGAGCCGTGTCGCGCTGCCCGAACTGCGCCGCTACGGCTATTCCGGCGGGTTTTCAACCGCAACGCTTGCTGCTGGCGGCACATTGGGCATTCTGATCCCGCCTTCGGTGATCCTTGTGATCTATGCGATCCTGACGGAACAGAATATCGCCAAGCTGTTTCTCGCGGCCTTTGTCCCCGGCATTCTGGCAGCGCTCGGCTATATCATCACGATTTCGATCTATGTGCGCATGTATCCTGACGCCGCGGGCACCCGCGAAGCGATCCCGTATCCTGAACGCGTTCGGGCACTGCTGGATGTCTGGCCTGTCCTGCTGGTTTTTGGCCTTGTTGTCGGTGGCATCTATCTTGGCTGGTTCACCCCAACCGAAGGCGCAGCCGTGGGGGCGGCGGGAACCGGGCTGATTGCTCTGATCTCGGGCAATCTGAACTGGCAGGTCTTCGTCGAAAGCATCATTGCAACGGCCTCAAGCACGGCGATGATCTTCTTCATCGTGTTGGGCGCAGGGCTGTATAACAGTTTCCTAGCGCTCACTCAGGTACCGCAGGAACTGTCTGGCTGGGTCGTTGGACTTGGGCTCAGCCCGTGGATGGTGTTGTGCCTGATCCTGGTGTTCTACCTGATCTTTGGATGTCTGATGGACAGCCTGTCAATGATCCTGCTGACTATCCCGATCTTCTTTCCGGTCATCAGCGCACTGGATTTCGGCATGAGCCCCGAGCATGTGGCCATCTGGTTCGGTATTCTGGTTCTGATCGTTGTCGAGGTCGGGCTGATCACCCCTCCGGTCGGGATGAACCTGTTCATTATCAACGCTATGGATCGTTCAACCCCGATGACCCAAACTTACAAGGCAGTGATGTGGTTTGTCACCTCTGACATCATTCGGGTCATGATCCTGGTGCTGTTTCCGGCCATTACCCTGTTCCTGATCCCCTAGCGAAATCACCATCAGCGGTCCGGGGCGGGCCCATCCGAAAATAGATATGAGACACAACAATGATTGAACATACTAAAATGGAGAGAGCACGATGCAGTTAAGTGGATGTGTCGCCCTGGTCACCGGCGGCGGAAGCGGGCTGGGTGCTGCAACGGCTAGGCATTTCGCCGCCAGCGGAGCAAAGGTTGCCGTTTTGGATTTCAATGCTGAAGGTGCGAAGGCAGTTGCTGACGAAATTGGTGGTCTTGCCCTGCAAGCCGATGTCAGTGACGAGGCCGCCGTCAGTGCCGCGTTTGAGACGGCAATAGCCCATTTCGGGTCAGCACCCAGAATCGCTGTCAGTTGTGCGGGCGTCGGCATGGCGGCCAGGATCGTCGGGCGCGAAGGCAAGCTGTCATTCGACGTGTTCGAGAAAACTCTGCGCGTGAACCTTTTTGGCACCTACAACGTCATGAGCCACGCGGCGAGACACATGGCCGGTCTCGACCCGTTGGCTGACGGTGAACGCGGTGTGATCATCAACACGGCGTCGGTTGCGTGGCAGGACGGTCAATTGGGTCAAGCCGCTTATGCCGCATCCAAAGGGGCAATCGCCTCGATGTGCCTGCCTGCCGCACGGGAGCTCGCGCAGTCGGGGATTCGGGTGATGGCCATCGCACCTGGCCTGTTCCACACGCCAATGATGGAAGGCTTGCCGGAAGAGGTCAGTGCCAAGATCACTGCGAACATTCCCTTCCCGGCCCGCCTTGGCGAAGCGCGTGAGTTCGCAATGCTCGCCGAACAGATCGTTGAAAACCCGTTTTTGAATGGCACCACTATTCGACTTGATGGCGCCGTTCGTCTGCCGCCCCGGTAAGGAGTTCCCCATGGACAGCCAAATCCTGAACATTGAGGTCAACGGATCCATCGCGACCCTGACCATGAACCGCCCTGACAAGCGAAACGCGATGTGCGAGGAACTGTTAGGCGCGCTGGATGATTTCTTTTCAGCTCCACCCAAGAACGTGCGCGTGGTGATCCTGACCGGAACTGAAGGGCATTATTGTTCCGGATTGGACCTGTCCGAGCATGTTCATCGTACGGCCGAGGAAAACCTGCACCATTCCCGCCACTGGCACAGTGTCATGGACAAGATCCAGTTGGGTGGGCTTGCGGTTGTCTCGGCCATGTTTGGCGCCGTGATCGGCGGCGGGCTGGAGCTTGCAGCGGCAACACATGTTCGCATCGCTGAACCTTCGACGATCTTTCAGCTTCCCGAAGGCCGGCGCGGAATATTTGTCGGTGGCGGTGCGACCGCGCGGGTCGGTCGCCTGCTGGGGGCCGATCGGATGACCGAGATGATGTTGACCGGCCGCAAATATGGTGCCGATGAAGGGGTATCGCTGGGGCTTGCACATTATAGCGTGGGTGAAGGCGAGGCTTTGGCGCTGGCCCAAAAGCTGGCAGGTAAGATTTCCCGAAACGCGCCACTGTCAAATTATCTGATGATTCAGGCGGTCGCGCGGATCAATGAAATGTCGCAGAACGACGGACTGTTTACTGAATCGCTGGCCGCGGCCCTGTCGCAAACAACACCAGATGCGCAGGAAGGACTGCGGGCCTATCTTGAAAAGCGCGCCCCGAACTTCAGGTGAACACATGAAAAGGAAAAATGAACACACGCCAGAAGACGGCGCGCCTAACACGATCAGCGATGCCACGCTGCGGGGGTTTGTCGGGTATCGCATGAAACGGGCCTTCAATGTGGTGCAGGAAGACCTGACAACAACTCTGCGTCCCTTTGGTCTGCGAATGCTGACTTATACGGCACTGGTTCTCATCGTCGATAACCCCGGTTTGCGGCAGTCCCAACTGGCTGACGCAATGGATATCGAGCGCCCGAACCTTGTCGTCATCATTGACGAGCTGGAGCGCAGGGAACTGATCGTCCGCGACCGGGTACCGACCGACCGGCGCGCCTATGCGCTAAGGACGACACTGGCGGGCAGGCAATTATATGAAAAGGCCGTCGCCGCGGTTACCGCCCACGAAGGCAAGCTGCTGGCCTGTTTGGATGACGCAACCATCACCACCGTTTTCGATGCCCTCAGGACGATCGAAAAAGCGAGGAAAAGGGGCTGATCATGCAACGCACATCGGAATACCTGGTGCATTCTGTTTCGCGCGAAGATCGGGCCGACGGTTCCATCCTGCTGAAATCAAACCACACTCTTGGTCCTGTCGTCGACAAAACCGGTGTCTGGCTGCACGCCTGGGCCTCGGACGCGCCTGACCGCACGTTCATTGCTGAACGCAGCGGCGCAGGATGGCGCAAGGAAAGCTATGCGACCACGCTTGAAAAGGTGCGGGCAATCGCAAGCTCGCTATTGGCGCGTGGGATGGGGCCTGACAAACCGATCCTGATCATGAGCGGCAACGGCTTGGATCATGGTCTGCTGAGCCTGGCTGCTCAGTACATTGGCGTACCGACTGCGCCCGTAGCCGAACAATACGCCTTGATCCACGGTGCACATGGCCGCCTGCGCCATGCCATCGAACTGGTGCGCCCGAAGATGGCCTATGTCGTCGATGCGGATCAATACCGAGAGGCGCTGGAACTGGATGCGCTTCAAGGGGTCGAAATCGTAGCCAGCCGAAAAGGCAGGAACAGTCAGGTCACAGCGTTCGACGAACTTCTCAAAGGGGATGTCAGTGTCGATCTGGAGGCAGCCTATGAACTGGTTGGCCCCGATTCCGTCGCCAAGATCCTAATGACCAGCGGTTCAACCTCGGCCCCGAAGGGGGTCATCACGACCCAACGCATGATGTGCGTGAACCAGACCATGCTGGCCGACGGGTTGCCATTTCTGCGCACGCGTCCGCCCCGTGTGGTCGATTGGCTGCCATGGAACCACGTCTTTGGCGGATCTCATAACTTCAACATGATGCTCGCCAACGGCGGAAGCTTCTACATCGACGACGGCAAACCGGTAGCCGGTCTGTTTGAGAGGACGCTGGAAAACCTGTCCATGGTCACCGGCACGCTCAGCTTCAATGTCCCCGTAGGTTACAGCATGCTGCTGGGCGCATTGCAGCGGGATGGCGATTTGCGTCGGCGGTTTTTCGAAGAACTTGATCTGATCTTTTATGCGGGCGCTTCACTGCCACAGGACATCTGGTCTGGATTTGAACAGATGGCGCTGGATGTCAAAGGTGAGATACCGCTGATGACCTCGTCCTGGGGGCTGACCGAGACAGCGCCCGCCACAATGATGCAGTCCGAGCCCATTGACCGTTCCGGGGTTGTTGGCGTTCCGATGAACGGCGTGACACTCAAGCTGATACCGGATGAAGACATGCGATGCGAAATGCGCATCAAAGGGCCAAACGTGATGCCCGGGTACTTCAACGAGCCGGGCAAGACAGCCAGCGTTTTCGATGAAGAAGGGTTTTTCATTACCGGCGACGCCATGCGGTTCATCGACCCGCAGGACGTAAACAAAGGTATGAAATTCGACGGCCGGATATCCGAGGATTTCAAATTGCTGACCGGAACATGGGTGCGGGCCGCGCAATTGAGGATGGACTTGTTGACCTGTCTTGCGCCTCTTGCCTCAGATCTGGTCATTACAGGTGCCGACAGAAATGAGATCGGCGTCATGGTCTTTCCCGATGTCGCCGAGCTGAAGCGGGAAGGATTTGACCTGAACGACGACAGAGGCGCCTACTGCTGCAAATTGCTGCAAGGCGAAATTCACCGCCGCCTGGCAGAGCGCGCCCGCGAGTTATCGGGCAGCTCCACACGGGTCGGGCGCGCCATTGTCCTTAGCGAGCCCGCCTCGATGCCCGAGGGCGAAATGACCGCCAAGGGGAACCTCAATTTCCGCAAGATACTGACACGCCGGCAAAATTTACTTGAGCGTCTTTATGACGACGCCGATCCGGCAATCATAAAGATCTGAGAAAGGAACGAACAGATGGTCGATATCTCCAAGGTTCGCGCAATCGACATTCACACCCACGCTGAAGAACCCTGCGGGTGCCACTCGGATGACGGCTATGACGACCTGCAGGCAACCATGGCCAACTACTTTGGCGCGCCGTGGAGCCATCCGCCTACGGTTCCCGAAACTGCACAGCACTATCGCGAGCAAAACATAGCCGCGGTGATCTTCCCGGTCGATGCCGAGCGGGAAACCGGCTATCGGCGCTACAAGAACGAAGAAGTTGCCGCATTGGCGGCGGAAAATGACGACGTGCTGATCCCGTTTGCGTCAATTGATCCGCACAAGGGCAAGATGGGCGCACGCGAGGCGCGCCGCCTGATCCGCGAATTTGGTATCAAAGGGTTCAAGTTTCATCCGACGATGCAGGGGTTCTACCCCAATGAGCGCATGGCTTATGACCTTTACGAAGCAATCGCCGAGGAAGGCTGCATCGCCCTGTTTCACACTGGTCAGACCGGTGTCGGTTCGGGCATGCGGGGTGGTAACGGAATGCGGCTTAAATACTCGAACCCGATGTTCATGGATGACGTCGCCGTCGATTTTCCGGATATGAAGATCATCCTCGCGCATCCGTCATTTCCCTGGCAGGAAGAGGCACTGTCCGTGGCGCAGCACAAGCCCAACGTCTATATCGACCTGTCCGGTTGGTCACCAAAGTACTTCCCCGAGATTCTGGTGAAATACTGCAACTCGATCCTCAAGAAAAAGGTCCTGTTTGGGTCCGACTGGCCCATGATCACTCCAGAACGCTGGCTGTCGGATTTCGAGAAGATCAATATCAAGGACGAACTGCGCCCGGACATCATCAAAGGCAATGCCGCGCGCCTGCTGGGACTGACCCCGTGATGCTGCCCCCTGCCCCATCACTGCCCTACCCAGTCACTTTGAACTTCGACTGTGCCGAACCGCCAGAACCGGACCGCGTCGTGGTCGTCGAAGTCACCAGCTATCGGGTGACATGATCATGAAGCCATTCGAAGCCCCACTTGCGGACATCTTATTCACGTTGAACCACGTAGTCCGGGCCACCGATCTTCCAGATTGGGACGCTGACCTTGCTGGTGAGATCGGCGAACATTTTGCCGCCTTCGCACAAGGTGAAATTGCCCCGCTGGACGAGCCGGGAGACAGGCAGGGATGCTCGCAGGAAAACGGTCGCGTATACATGCCTGCCGGCTTTGCCCAAGTTTATGCAACGTATTCGGAACAGGGCTGGCCCTCGCTCGCCGTGCCTGGAGAATATGGCGGTCAAGGGCTTGGTGCCCTGATACTGGCCATAACGTCCGAGGTGTTTTCGGGCGCAAACCACAGCCTTCAGATGGTTACTGGGTTGGTTCCGGGCGCGGTGCGTACCTTGTTGCGCTTTGGCACGAAAGATCAGCAGTCCCGGTACATTCCCTCTCTGGCCTCGGGTGAAACTCTGGCCACCATGTGCCTGACCGAACCCGGGGCCGGGTCTGACCTTTCTCGCGTGCGCTGCCGGGCGGAACCTTCTGAAGATGGCTGGAAGATCACTGGAGAAAAAATCTTTATCTCTGGCGGTGACCAGGACATGAGCGATCATATCCTGCATCTTGTGCTTGCGCGAACGTCCGATGAAGGCCTCAGAGGTTTATCGCTGTTTCTATGCCCCAGCACCTGCACTGACGGCAGCCGTAACCACGTTACCGTAACGCGCATCGAGGAAAAGATGGGCCTGCATGCCTCACCCACGTGCCAGCTGGCATTTGATGGTGCCAAAGCTGAACTGATCGGGGCCGAAGGTGAAGGTCTGCTGGCCATGTTCACCATGATGAACCACGCCCGGCTTGATGTCGCCCTACAGGGCGTCGCGCACGCCGCGCGGGCCTATGACATTGCCAGTACTTTTGCCAGTGAAAGGGTGCAGGGACGCAATGCCGACGGTCAACCGGCAACACTGGATCAACATGCCGACATCCGCCGTATGCTGGATCAAATCGACTGGCTGGCAATCAGCAGCCGCAGTCTTGCACATCTTGCATTTGTCACCATGGAACGGGGTACATCGCCTGACCTAGTCGATTTTCTGACCCCGGTTGCCAAGGTCTATTGCACCGAAGCCGGTATCAAGGCCGCCGAATTGGGTATGCAGGTACTGGGCGGCTATGGCTATTTGCGCGAATACCGGCTGGAGCAGACCTATCGCGATGCCCGAATTACCTCGATCTATGAAGGGGCCAACGGCATACATGCGCGTATGCTGGCAACACGTCTTGCCGCAGAGCCTGCGGGCGACGCCTTTGCCGAATTTGTTGCGCATGAAGCCGAGCATTGGACATGCGATGCGATCTCGGACGCACTGGACAATTGGCAATCCGCTCGAAGAAAGCTGAAACAGGGTGACAGCGCGGCGATGGCGCATGGGTTCATGCAAACGACGATTGATACCGCTCTGACTTGTCTGCGGGTGCGGCTGCGCAACGCCGCAAGCCTTCATCCATCCCCGGAACGGATCAAACGCATTTGCGGTTGAGGCTGGATCCAAGCGCGCAGATTATCGACAACCGATACCCGCCACCAATCGGACTGAAAGGAACGCAACATGACAGATCCAAAAGTGCTGATCGCGGGTGGTGGTATTGCTGGGTTGTCGCTGGCACTGACACTGCATCAGATTGGCATCGACTGCACTGTCTTTGAAAGCGTTCGGCACCCGCGCCCGCTGGGTGTCGGAATAAACCTGCAACCCAACGCTGTGCGCGAGTTGTACGATCTGGGTTTCACGGCTCAGGATCTGAATAAGTTCGGCGTCCCTGCGCAGGAATGGGCGCTTGTCGGGTTGAACGGGCGCGAGATTTACTCGGAACCGCGCGGAACTTTCGCCGGTTACAACTGGCCGCAATACGCAGTGCATCGCGGCGCGTTTCACATGGCGCTTTACCAGCGGTTTGTCGAACGCGCAGGCCCGGATGCCGTACGCCTTGGTGCTCGGGCCACGGGATACCAGACCAATGCGGATGAGACGGTTACAGTGCGGTTGCAAACTGACCAGGGGGACGTCCGCGAAACCGGTGCCATTCTAATCGGCGCCGACGGTATCCATTCAGCCATCCGAAACCAGATGCATCCAAGCCAACCTCCGATCCATTGGGGAGGCGCCGTCATGTGGCGCGGCACAACTTTGGCAAAGCCCGTGCGCACGGGTTCTTCCTTTGTCGGACTGGGTACGCATAAGAAACGAATGGTGATCTACCCGATCTCACACCCTGATCCCGGAACCGGCATGGCGCTGATAAACTGGATTGCCGAAGTCACCTACGATGACCCGGACGCGCATGCGGCAACCGGGTGGTTCCGGCAGGTCGAGGCCAAGGATTTCGCGCACCATTTTGACGGATGGACCTATGACTGGCTGGATGTTCCAACTCTGATCCGCGGTGCGGATGTGACATATGAAAACCCAATGATCGACCGCGATCCGGTTGAAACGTGGGTTGACGGGCCGGTTGCCCTGATCGGAGACGCCGCACACCCGATGTACCCTACCGGATCGAATGGGGCCAGCCAAGCAATTATGGACGCCCGCATATTGGGGGCCAGTCTGCTCAAGCATGGCGTGGGCCCAACCGCGCTGGCGGCCTATGATGACACGCTGTGCGGTCCGGTGTCAGACCTTGTCCTTCGCAATCGGGGTGCCGGGCCTTTTGGCCTGTTGAATTTGGTCAACGACCGCTGTGGCGGTGTGTTCGACGATATTGAAACAGTCATTCCCTTGGCTGAAAGGGCCAGTTTCATGGCCAAATACAAAGCTGCCGCAGGTTTTGCGCGCGACGCTCTGAACAGCGCACCGCCAACGATTGCGCCCGGCTCGCAGCTGGCTTTGCAGGCGTGATGGAAAAGCCATCGGTGGATTGAACACCTGCGCCCATGTCAACAGCGTTTCGCCGGACCTGTGTATCGCCCGCAAAATCATGTGCTGCCGTGAATGATTTTGCTGCATACCAGCTTGCCCCTCTGAATTTTCGTTTGAGGAGAAACGACCAACAGCTAAACGGAAAGAATGCACCGGATCGGACCTGTCTGAACGCCAGACATGTTTTGATCGAAGAAAAATAATTTCATTGCACCGCCTTCTCATGTTCAATTGCACGCAAGGCGACAGGGCCATCTAAAAGGATTGAATATGCAGGATCATGGATATGCGTCAGGTCGACTGAACCTACCTTTCGTTGGAATATCGACCTTTGGAAAATCTCCGTATGTCGAGGATTGGGACAATATTGATGCGGATGTTTGCGTCCTTGGTGCGCCATTTGATTTCGGCACGCAATGGCGCGCCGGGGCAAGGTTCGGCCCTCGGGCCGTGCGTGAAGCTTCGACCCTGTTCAGTTTTGGACATGCCGGTGCCTATGACCACGAAGACGACGCAACCTATCTGGACAGTTCAGTACGTATTGTGGATTTGGGGGATGCGGATATCGTCCACACAAAGACCGAGGCCAGCCACGAAAACATCGCCTATGGTGTTCGCAAAATCCTGACCGCAGGGGCGCTGCCGCTTGTGATCGGCGGCGATCACTCTATCAACATTCCCTGCATTTCCGCGTTTGAAGATGATTGTGCGCAAAATGGCCCGATCCACGTGGTTCAAATCGATGCGCATCTGGATTTCGTGGACGAGCGTCACGGTGTCACCAATGGCCACGGCAACCCCATGCGACGGGCGATCGAAAAAGACTATGTCTCAGGGATGACCCAGTTGGGCATTCGAAACGTCTCGTCAACCGCCAAGGAAGGATACGAGGACGCGCGCGCACGTGGATCAGACATCCTTTCCGTGCGTCAGGTGAGAAAGCTGGGAACCGAGGCTGTTCTTGAACGCATCCCCGAAGGTGCTCGGTACTATGTGACAATAGATATCGACGCCTTTTGCCCCTCTATTGCGGCGGGGACCGGGACACCCAGCCATGGGGGGTTTTTGTATTATGACGTTCTGGAAATCCTTCAGGGCCTCGCCAAGCGCGGCAATGTCGTCGGCATCGACCTTGTCGAAGTGGCACCAGCCTATGACCCCAGCGAAAGCACGCAGATTCTGGCCGCGCAGCTATTGTTGAATTTCCTGGGTTTTATCTTTCGCGAACGCGCCGGTCGCGAGAGATGAAGGGGGAGCGTTTGCTCCCCCTTCTTTGTATCAGGCATCGATAATGTTGTGGCCAGGCCCATATGGGAAGCCGGTAATGTTTTCGGCCCCATCTTCGCCAACCACCAGAATATCATGCTCGCGGTAGCCCCCTGCACCGGGTTGCCCTTCGGGGATCCACAGCATGGGCTCGATTGAAACGACCATGCCAGGTTCCAACACGGTGTCGATATCCTCTCGCAATTCCAGACCGGCCTCGCGCCCGTAATAATGGCTGAGGATGCCGAAAGAATGGCCATACCCGAACGAGCGGTATTGCAGCAGCCCCTCATCGGCAAAGAAACGGTTGATCTCGGCAGTGATGCCTGAACAGGTCGCACCGGGTTTGATCAGGCTCAGACCCAGTTCATGGGCCGCCACATTGGCCTTCCACAGGCGCAGGCTGTCGGCGTCCGGCTCGCCCAGAAACAGGGTACGTTCCAGCGCAGTGTAATAGCCTGAGATCATCGGGAAAGTGTTCAGCGACAGGATATCGCCTTTTTGCAGGGCGCGTTTTGTCACCGGGTTATGCGCGCCATCGGTGTTCAGCCCGGACTGGAACCAAACCCAGGTGTCGCGATATTCGGCATCTGGATAGGCGCGCGCGATTTCCTCTTCCATTGCGTCACGGCCCGCCATGGCAATCTCGATCTCAGTTGCGCCTTCACGGATGGCCGCATGGATTGCCGCCCCGCCAACATCCGCGGTGCGTGCCCCACCCTTGATCAATTCAATCTCTTCGGCGGATTTGACCATGCGGGCGGTCATTGTATCCGGCGCGATATCAACCAGCTCGGGGGTACCCAGCATCCGCAGGGCAGTGTCGCGGGCGGCCAGCGTCATGTGGTCGCCTTCAATGCCGATGCGCTTGGCGTTGCCGATCAGGCTTGCAACCGCACGCCAATAATTGTCGCGCTTCCAGTCAGTATAAATCACGTTGTCTTCGACCGACCGACGCCACGGTTGCCCGGCGTCGATGTTGGCCGAAACGGTGGTGCAGGCCTCTTGAGTGACCACGCAGCCATACAGACGGCCAAAGGAACAATACAGAAAGCCCGAGTAGTAGGCGATATTCTGCATCGATGTCAGCAGAACCGCAGGGATATCACGTGCGGCCATGATGCTGCGAAGCTTGCTGAGACGGCGATCATATTCACCCTTGCTGAACGGCAAAGGCGCTTTGTCACCATTGTGGCAGGTAAAGAATTCGGGGCGTTTTGTTGTGTCGGTCATCACTTGGTCTCTCAACTTTGCCGGGCGACAAATCCCGGCCACATGTCCCGGCGTTCAGGACAGGCGGTCTCGGGGTCCGAGAGCCGATCACCCCCTTACGTGCCGCGACGCCATCGCAGCGAGGGTGAACAGGGAAATCGTTAGATCAGACGATACGATCCGTCAAGCGGGGGAAAGCCCCCGCAGGCGTTCCGAACGACGCCGCAGCAATTCAACCGTGGTCAGCAGCGCAATCGACAGAACCACAAGGATTGTCGCAACCGCCAGAATGGTCGGGCTGATCTGTTCCCGCAGGCCGGTGAACATCTGCCACGGCAAAGTCTTCTGACTGGCTGAGCCCACAAACAGAACCACCACAACTTCGTCGAACGAGGTGATGAAGGCGAACAGACCACCCGAGATCACACCCGGCAGAATCAGTGGCATCTGGATCTTGAAGAAGGTACGTACCGGCCCTGCCCCCATATTCGCAGCAGCACGCGTTAGTGAGCGATCAAAGCTCACAAGCGTGGCGGTCACAGTGATGATCACGAATGGGATACCCAGAACGGCGTGCGCCAGGATGACTTTCAGATAGCCCACAAAGTTCTTGTTCATGCCCAACGTCCCTTCAAGGAAACGACCGATATCGCTGTAGAAGAAGAACATGCCGGTGGCCGAGATGATCAGCGGAACGATCATCGGCGAAATGAGGATTCCCATGATAGCACGGCGACCGGGGACGTGGCTCTGGCTGAGACCAATGGCCGCCAGAGTACCAAGCGAAACCGAGATGATTGTGGCAATCGGGGCAATGATCAGCGAGTTCTTGAAGCTGCGTTGCCATTCATTGTTGGTGAAGAAATCACGGTAGTGCTTCAGCGAATACCCTTCAGGGTCAAGCCGCAACATCTCGGGCGTGAAGGTGAAAAAGTCTTGTGCGTTGAACGACAGCGGCAAGACCACAAGGATCGGTGTAATCAGGAAGACAAAGATCGCACCGCAGATCACCCGAAACAGGTAGTGGTAAAAAACTTGCTGCGCGGTCAGGTATGGCAGCAGCTTGCGCCGGTATCGCCCTTCGTACAGCCAGTAGGTAAACCAAATAAAGAACCAGCCGCCCAGCAGGCCAAGAACGCCTCCCATAAGACCTGACAACAGGAAGCCTGCGATGCCAAAGCCGAGGATATTGATCCAGCGGGCCAACTGCTCATTCTTTAGAATGTTGATGTAAATCCATGCCAGACCGGCAATCACGATGGCGCCGCCTACGATCCCCAGCAGGACCGAGCCGTTTCCGGCGCCGACAAAGATACCAGCGAATGCCCCGGCCAGTGCGACGCTGGGCAGAACCATGGACAGAGGTTTGCGGGATATCGGGGTAAGTGCGGCCATCTTGATTATCCCAACTTCACGTTATCAATGCCCACGATCTTGTCGTAGACCCAGTAGAGCAGCAGAACGACCGCCAGCAGTATCGTTCCCAGCGCCGCCGCCAGTCCCCAGTTCAGTGAAGACGAGATGTGATAGGCGATCCGGTTTGAGATAAAGACACCTTTGGTACCACCCACAATTTCAGGCGTGATGTAGTAGCCAATCGCCAGAATGAACACGAGGATGGAACCAGCGCCGATGCCCGGAATGGATTGCGGGAAATAAATGCGCCAGAAGGTCGTCCAGTTCGTCGCCCCCATGGATTTCGCAGCGCGTGTATAAGTTTCCGGAATGGTCTGCATCACTGAATACATGGGTAGGATCATGAATGGCAGCAGGATATGCGTCATCGCTGTGATCGTACCGATCTGGTTGTTGATGATCACCAGCCGTGCATCGTCGGCTACTAACCCCAGCCAGACCAGCGTTTCGTTGATTACGCCTTGCTGTTGCAGCATGACTTTCCAGGCTGATGTTCGGACCAGCAGCGACGTCCAGAACGGCAAGAGCACAAGGATCATCAACAGGTTCGACACCCGCATCGGCAGGGTGGCCAGCAGGTAGCTGACCGGATATGCCAGAAGAATACAGGCGCCGGTAATAACCAGTGACATGAACAGGGTCCGGCCAAACAACTTGATCAGGATCTGCTTGTCTTCAGGCTGAGATTGCGCGCCGTCAGGGGTTCTGCGCATATCCACTGCATTCAGAAAATACCCGTTGGTGATCTTCGGCGAATGGGTTTTGATCACGCGCCACGTTTGTGGATCGCCCCATCCGTCGTGAATATCAATTAGTTGCTCCTTGAACGGACCATCCGTTTCAGGATCCAGTTTCTTGATCTGACGACCTGACTTGCGGAACATCGAAGACATACCGGTTTCTTCGTAGTTCAAACGCGAACCAAGCCGTGTGTGCTCTTTGTTGTCAATCGCAACAATCATATCCCGGACAAATGCATTATACACATCTTCGCCCGGCAATTCGCCAGACTGCTCGTCCCAATTTTGAAGCGCCTCGACAGTTAGAGGCAGTGTTTCCGAAACGATGCTGTTCTCGACCGATCGGAAAAGCATCGCCGCGATCGGCACAATAAAGGAAAACAGCACGAACAAAAGCAAAGGGGCGATCAGAAGAAGGGCGCGCAGCTTTTGCCGCCGCAGCGAGCGTGCCAGCGATAGTTTGAGCGGCGTTCCGTCCGCTGCCAGCATGGGTCCGGCGTTTTGGCTTGCGTCAGTCATTCGAGCCCCTCGGGTATGTCTTGGTTCAGGGGCGGCGCACCGCCCCCGACTGTGTCATGAAATCAATCGCTTACTGCGCCAGCCATGCCTGGAACTTGGCGTCGATATCGTCGCGGTAATCCGCCCAGAATTCGTAGTTATACAGGAACGTGTTCTTGGCGTTTTCCGGATCGGTCGGCATATGCGGTGCCATATCGATACCCAGATCGGCGTGCTGACCCACAAGTGGAGCTGACGAAGCGCGGGCCGGACCGTACGAGATGTACTTGGCCTGATCCGCCAGACGCTGAGTGTCGGTTGCGAACATGATATAGTCCAAAGCGCGCTGCTTGCGCTCATCGCTCAGTCCGGCAGGGATGATCCAACCGTCCAGATCGAACACCTGCGCGTCCCACAGCATTGCAACCGGCTGTTTCTGCTCTTCGATCACACTGAACAGACGACCGTTATAGGTCGAACCCATGACAACTTCGCCGTCAGCCAGCAACTGAGGCGTGTCCGCACCGGCGGACCACCAGACAACGCTGTCTTTGATGGTGTCCAGCTTGGCCAAAGCCTGATCCTGACCTTCCGAAGTCGCCAGAACGTCATAGACATCATCCTTCGCGACGCCGTCACACAGCAGCGCCCATTCCATATTGTTGATGGGGCGTTTTTCCAGCGAACGCTTGCCCGGATATGCCTCCAGGTCGAACACTGCACAGATGTCGGTTGGTGGGGTGTCACCTACCAGATCGGTGCGGTAGCCGAATGTGGTCGAATAGACGATCTGCGGAATAAAGCAGTCGCTGACTAACAGTTCCCCGAAATCTTCAGAAGCCGGCGTGCCATCCGGAGCCGGAGCCAATTGGCTGTCAAAATCGATTTCAAGCGCCAGACCTTCGTCGCAAAGCCGGATTGCGTCAGCGGCCACAACATCCACTACATCCCATGTGATGTTGCCCGCTTCATTCATCGCGCGCAGTTTGGCGACGGCCTCGTTCGAGCTGTCATCGTTCAGAATCGTGATGCCGGTCTTTTCCGAATAGGGCTCGTGATACGCCTTCAACTGCGACTTTGAATAGGCACCGCCCCAGGAAACGATGGTCATCTCCTCGGCTGAAACAGTGCCCGCAGCCGTCGCAATTGCAGCCGCAGTGAGCATGATCTTGGTTGGTTTCATGTGTTACTCCCAGTTCATCCCGTTTTATGTGGTGGTCAGCCGATGCACGGGTTTTCACCGGCCGGTCCCTCAGCTTAACCGCGCTTGTCCCGCGCGGTTTGGTCTATGCGTCGAGCGCACGACAATCCTGTGCCAGCCAGCCGATCTCGATCTCCTGACCCGGGGTCAGGCGTACGGCATCAGGCGCATTTCGAGTTTTGGCGATGAATTCGTTGTTTCCGGCAACGGACATGCGGAACCGAAATACGTCGCCCATGTAAATGAATTCTTCGACCCTTGCTTTCAAAGTATGGGCGTCGGCGTGCAGGCGGTCTTTGTTGAATTCCACACGTTCAGGGCGGATCGAAACTTTGGTCCGGTCGCCTGCGTTGTGGACGTTGATCGGAACCGCGTCGATTTCCGAGCCATCATCCAGGCGTACGACGCAAGTGTCGCCATCAATCGATTTAATAACACCTTCCAACGTGTTGTTTTCACCGATGAATTGCGCGACGAAACTGTTTTCCGGCTCTTCGTAAAGCTGATCAGGTGGCGCAAGCTGTTGAATGCGGCCATCGTCGAAGACGGCCACCCGATCTGACATGGTCAGCGCTTCGGTCTGGTCGTGGGTCACGTAGACAGTTGTGATCCCAAGCTCATGGGCCAGACGTGTGATTTCGAACTGCATATGTTCACGAAGCTGCTTGTCCAATGCCCCCAAAGGCTCGTCCATCAAGACCAGTTCGGGCTCGAATACCAGGGCACGGGCCAGAGCAATCCGCTGTTGTTGCCCGCCCGACAGCTGAGCAGGACGTCGGCCACCAAAGGCGCCCATCTGAACCATATCCAGCGCGCGCTTGACCTTTTCATCCCGCTCCGACTTGCCCAGCTTACGGACTTCAAGTGGAAACGACAGGTTCTCGGCCACCGTCATATGCGGGAACAAAGCGTAGTTCTGGAAAACCATGCCAATACCGCGCTTGTGCGGCGGGATATTGTTGATGGGCTTGCCGCCCAGGAGGATTTCACCGTGCGTGGCGGTTTCAAATCCGGCGAGCATCATTAGGCAAGTCGTCTTGCCCGAGCCTGACGGCCCAAGCATTGTCAGAAACTCACCTTTGGGCATTGCAAGGTTTAGGTCTTTTACGACGAGGTTCTCGCCGTCATAAGACTTCTGTACGCGTTGGAATTCGACAAACGCGGCGTCGTTCATTGTATCGGCCACAAGACCCCCTGTTACGTCAAATGATTATCCGTCTTCTGCGGATTTCATTGATCTGTAGCCGTTAGTTAAGACCAAGCGATGTTCACATTGCAACAGTGAATCCCGGTTTTGTTACACAATATCGGGATTTAACAGCTCACCCGGCTTCGTTCAGAGCACGCATATGCCACGCAAGACTTTGATTACTGGACAGAACCGGCTTGCCGATACGAGCGCGTATCTCGGGAATAGCCTGTTGTGTGCGAAGGTTTGTACAACTCAGAAAAACCGCATCAACCGACGGGTCCGAGCCCAGTTTTGTGGCAGCGTCGATAACGGATTGCACCGAAATCCGAACAACTTTGGCCTCTTCTGATTCCCCGAATGTCCCAAAAACATCCATCTCCACTCCGCCTTGGGCAAAGGCCCGGCGCAGGGGAAGGTTTACCTCTTCAATATAGGGCGACAGCAGCGCGAATTTCGAAACTCCCAGGTGTCGCGCACAGGCCGTAGCTGCACGCAAAGGGTTTGTAACTTCGGCGGTCTGGCATGTCTGTTTAACAAGTTCCGCTACACGGTCGGACCCGATAACCGAGCTTGCAGACGTGCACCCGTACCCGACAACGCGATAAGGTCGCGCGCTGGGCAGCAATGCGGCGGCGGCTGGCAGCGCCTTCTCCATTTCCGCAAGGCTTTCCGTCGTCACCTCGATCCCGCTGGGAATACGTGTCACATAGATTGGATACTTGCGGTCCGAAAAATACGAGCTGAACTCAGGCTCCAACGTTTCATCGGTCTGCAACACGATCAGACCAAGTGGGGTGGCCTTGGGATCGTCCTCATCAAGGGCGTAATGTATTCGGGTCATATCTCGATCACCTCTGGCCCGATACGCGGGCTAAGAAAACATGGAGCGCCTTCGGTGATGACAATGTTTTCTTCATGGACAAGTATTTTTGTACCAACGGCGATGCCCGGCTCCAGTGTCAAAACCATGCCGGGTTCCAGCACGGTCTGGTCTGCCGGAATAATGGATGGCCATTCTGTCAGTGACATCCCCAACCCATGACCCAGCCGCCCTGCATCTGTGCCTTCAGCATCTTTGGTAAGCACCTTGTTCATAGCATGGAACAAATCTGAGGCTGTTGCACCGGGTCGGGCGATTTCGAACGCGGCATCTGAGGCTTCCACCAGTCGGGCGTGCGCTGATCTCACCTCAGGCCGGGCTGGGCCTACAGACCAATTGCGATCAAAATCACAGAAATAGCCATCCCAAACCAGACCTGTATCCAGCATAAGTACGTCGCCAGGTTCCAACGGCGCCGAAGTTGCAGGTGATATTACATCACTGTAGCCGCCCTGCTCTGCCCCGCCTGCTAGATACGGCACCCAATCGGCCCCTTCCTCAAGGCAGAGCATCTGGAAGCGGCGAAAAACCGTGTCCAGAGGCACCCCTGCGCGGGCAATCTCGGGCACGCGGGTGAAGGCGCGTCCCGCAATACCACAGGCTGTTTGGATCTTGGCAATTTCAGCCTGGGATTTGATCATGCGCAGCCGGCGCAGGATACCCTGATCTCCGGTGATGCGTCGCGTGCCGAGAGCGCCGCGCAAGCGTTCAATGTCCGCCATGGGCATACGCACATGAGTCTCATGGCCGTCCGGCATTCCGACATTGCCTGAAACGGGTGTCAGTTCGGCCAGGACATCGGCCAGAAGCGAGATACCGTCGTCCTGCAAATCGGGCGCGCTCCAGGTTCGGATGTCATCGATCCAGGTCTGCCCCATGAGCGCGGCCCCGATCGAAGGGATCACGGCCACCGGTTTGCCCGTGGCCGGTACGACCAGAAACCATGGCCGGGTTGGGCTTTCCCAAAATCGGGTCAGATAGCCGGTAAAGAAACGCACATCAGTTTCTGTAGTCAGCAGCAGCGCCGACAAATCCGCGGCTCGCATCAGCTCCTGCGCGCGTTTGGTGCGCGCCTCGAACTCTGTCTGATCGAACCCTCTCATTCCGCGATCTCCGACAGAAAGCACAACACGCGTGAGTTTTCGTCGATCCCCATGGCTTTCCGTGCGGTTTCGTTCATCACCGCCGCAAGGCCTGCCCCGCCTGACGCCGTGGTGGCCAGCCCGACCTTTGCCATCGCGTCAAGCTTTGCCGCCACATCGTCATCTGAAAGGGTCAGGAACAGGTCTGTGTCGCGGGCCAATCCGTTTAACGCGATCAACGACGGTTCCTTGCAGTCCAGACGCCCCATGATGCTGTCTGGGCCATCCGCGAAAACACATTTTCCGGCAACTATGCTGGCCTGCAACGCGGGCGCCGCTTCGGGTTCAACCACAACGATCTTCGGTGCGTCGCCCCAGATGTGTCGTGCATAGGCAGCAACGGCACCGGCCAGCCCGCCCACGCCTGCTTGCAACAGAATATGCGTCGGAATCTCAGGGCACTGCCTGACAGCCTCTGCCGCCATTTGCAGATATCCTTCCATGAGCATCCATGGCAGGTCATAATATCCATCCCACGAACTGTCCGACAGCAATATCCATCCGTTGTCTTCGGCAGCCGTTTTCGCGGCCTCCATGCTGGCGGCATAGTCAGCACCACTTCGAACAACCTCGGCTTTTTGCCCTTTCAGACGTTCCGCAAAGGTCTCGGGCACAGTTTCAGCAATGTAAACAACAGCCTTCGCGCCGAAGATTCTGGCACCAGCCGCAACACTCATGCCGTGGTTCCCGGCGCTCGCGGTCACATAGGTCGCGCCTGCCAGAGTTTGTTCACCCGGCTCACCTGTCTTCTCGGCCGCATGACGCGCAATTACATAGGCTGCCCCTAAAGCTTTGAACGAACCAAGGTTCATACGCGCCCGTTCATCTTTCACCCAAAGCCGGGCTACAGGGGCCAGTTTCCCGGCATCAACCAATGGCGTTTCTTTCGCGACAGGGCACCGAGAAAGCAAATCTGCAACACGGGCAGCATCTGTAGAAGGATACGGCGCAGACGGTGCAAGCTTTTGGCCCCCCCGATGTGGATTGGTGATGATCTGCATACGCCCCTCGCCTAATTGTTCATCTGGTGACGTGACCCTACCGATGGAACACTGTCAATCAACCTCTGCCGTTAGCCAGAGACGTCGACGACCTTCGGGGTCTGTTCTGTTACCAAGGCCAACACCCAGTCGTGAAACAATCGGGCAGCCGGATTGGCGGCGTTTGACGAGAGGTAATAGCCTTCGTTGCTGTCAACCGAACATTCATGCGCGCGTATGACCAGACCGGCGGCAATCGCATGAGTCGTCAGTAATTCGCTGACCAACGCGACACCGCTGCCGTGAACGGCCAGTTGCAGTGCCATCCCAAATGTATCGACAAAAACACCAGGTTGGCGGCGCAAGCCCTGTTTTTCAAACCATGTACCCCACCCACTTGATGTCCCGACAGCCTCGATCAGAGGCAGGTCAAACACACCGCCCGCGACCGTCGGGGATTTCACGGCAACCAGCCGGTCAGGCATCAGGCGGACAGCGCCCTGTCCCACCTGTTTCTTTGATCCGAACCGAACCTGAACATCAGCGTGGGATGCGTGGAAATCGTCGGGCCAGATCGCACTGAGAAGCCGGACGCGAACTTCAGGATGGCGTCTGGTAAAATCTGACAGATATGGGGCAATAACCCACTGGGCGATGCTAACAGACGTGGCGACAGTCAAGATGTCTCCGGACGCGCTGGCGTCCACGCGCCCGGCAGCCGCGGCAAGCGCTTCAAGCGCGCTGCCAACCTCGGGCAATAGTTTACGCCCCGCATCCGTCAGCGCCAAGCTTCTGGGGTGCCTCACAAAAAGAGCTGTCCCCAAACGCATCTCGAGCGATTTCACCTGCTGACTGACCGCCGATTGCGTCAAGCCAATCTCTTCGGCAGCCGCCGTAAAGCTAAGCGTTCGTGCAGCCGCCTCGAAGGATCGGAACCAGGTCAGTGGTGGAAGAGATTTACCCATTTGGTCAAGCTGTCCATTAATCTTTTTAATGGCAAAGCACATAATTCAATCATTTGTCAAAAACCCTGTCCGTTTTTAACGTTTGCGAGCGCGACAGGAGAGCTTTGATGCAACCGGAAATACGTAAGATCGTCACCTACGATGAGGAGGTCCTTGTCGAGGGCTTCCGAGCCGCCAAAACCCCATGGCGCATGTTTGCCGTGGCCGCAGTGGTTCACAACCCCTGGGCAGGACGGTTTGTGGAAGACCTTAAACCCGAAATACAGGCCTATGGCCCTGTTCTGGGTGAGATGATGGCGAAACGTATGATCAAACTGGCAGGGAGTGGTGAGGCAATCGAAGCCTATGGCAAAGCCGCCGTGGTCGGGCTGAATGGTGAGGTCGAGCACGCTTCGGGCCTTATTCACACGTTGCGCTTTGGCAATCACTACCGTGAGGCCGTCGGTGCGAAATCCTATCTGGCGTTCACCAACACACGTGGTCCGGCAAATGCGCCGATCATGGTGCCGTTGATGGATAAAAACGATGCCGGGCGGCGGTCACACTACCTGACAATTCAGTTCTCAATTTCTGACGCACCGCGCGATGACGAAGTTGTGGTCGTATTAGGCGCAGCAACCTCGGGCAGACCGCACCACCGTATCGGTGACCGTTATCAGGATCTCAAGGATTTGGGCCATGACCTGGACAACCCGGCCGCGGTCTGAGATCGGCGGGCTGGCGGCTATCCAGACTGGTTCGGGTCAGAATATCCTTCTGTTGCATGGTGTTGGTTTACGGGCTGAAGCCTGGGGTGCGCAATTGGACGGGCTTGAGTCCGAGGGTTGCATGACCGCTCCGGACATGCCCGGTCACGGAGACAGCCCATTAACTGACCTCAGCATCGGGCTTTCGGCGTACACCGAAGCGGCTCGGGGTGTTCTGGACTGCATGAGTGGAGCGGTCGTTTTGGTTGGCCACTCGATGGGGGCCATGATCGCGCTTGATGTTGCCACCAAAGCGTCAGACCGGGTTTGTGGGGTCGTCGCATTGAACGCGGTTTTTGAGAGAGCCGCGAATGCGGCACAGGCCGTGCGCGACCGTGCGGCGCAACTGGATGGCAAGACGATCGCTGATCCCACCAGCACATTGCATCGATGGTTCGGAGATGTCGCCTCGGCTGAGCGCGATGCCTGCCGTAGATGGCTGACGGCCATGGACCCGGCTGCGTATAAAACGGCCTATTCCGTATTCGCCCACAGCCAGTGCCCCCGACGTGATGCGTTGGAGAAACTAAGCTGCCCGGCGCTTTTTCTAACCGGCAGTCTTGAGCCCAATTCAACCCCGGAGATGTCACGCGCCATGGCGGACGCCGCGATGAACGGGCGCGCGCAAATCATTGAAGGCGCTGCACATATGATGCCGATGACGCATGCAGATCAGGTCAACGCTGCGATTTCCAGCTTTCTGAGTGAGCTGCGCCCATGACCGCGCTTGATCCTCGTGACCTTCGTCGTGCATTCGGTCGGTTCATGACCGGTGTGACGGTTGTGACGACGCGTGATGACGTAGGCAATACACTTGGCTTTACGGCCAATTCCTTCACTTCGGTTTCTCTCGACCCGCCGCTGCTTTTGGTCTGTCCGGGAAAAAACCTGTCTTCTTTCGACGTTTTTGCAACCTGCGCCCGTTTCGCGGTGAACATTCTGGCCGAGGGGCAGGAAAACGTATCCAATACGTTTGCCGGGTTCAAAGGTGATCGATTTGCCAAAGTCGATCACTACTTTGATAAGAATGACGTCCCTTTGATCAGGGGGGCAGTCGCAACGTTTTCCTGCCGCACTCATCAGGTTGTCGAAGCCGGCGACCATTGCGTTTTAATCGGTCAGGTCGAAACGTATTCTCAGAACGATGCCACCGGACTTGGCTATGCGAACGGGCAGTATTTCAGCCTCGGGCTGGAGCGTGGCGCGCTGGAACCATCCGGGCGAAATGTGGTCTGTGGCGCGATCATCGAGCAGGACGAGCACGTCTTTCTGGAGAAAACAGATGCCGGTTTCCGCCCGCCGCAAGTTACGCTGTCAGATCGGCAAGATCTGCGAAGCAGCCTTATGCAGAACCTGACGGCAAGGGGTATCAATGCACACCTTGGCGTCGCGTATTCCGTCTATGACGATGCCACCACGCACCATGTTTACATTCTTGCGTCTGCGCCCGCCCTGCCCCGGCATGGCCCGTTTCACGCAGTCGCAACCAAAGACCTGGCGACCCTGCCTTACGCGTCAGCACCCATCGCCACCATGATGGCTCGTTTTGCGCTGGAAAGCCGAACCCGCAATTTCTCGCTTTATCTGGGTGACGCCCAGCGGGGCGATGTGCACAGCCTGTCGGAAAGGACCTGAGGAATGGAGTTTTCCCTTTTTGCCCATATGGAACGGCTGGGCCCCGAAGAGTCGCATGAGAAGTTGTATGAAGAGTTCATCGAGCTGTGCAAGATGGCTGATCAGGCAGGGATGCGTGCGGTCTGGACCGGTGAACACCACGGGATGGATTTCACCATCGCACCCAACCCGCTGATGTCGCTGGTGGACATCGCGCATCATACCAAAAACGTGCGCCTTGGCACCGGCACTGTGATCGCACCGTTCTGGCATCCGATCAAACTGGCGGGAGAGGCAGCCGCGGCGGATATCATGACCGGTGGCCGGATCGAACTGGGCATAGCGCGCGGTGCCTACTCTTATGAATATGAGCGGCTTATGCCCGGTCTGGACGCATGGACCGCCGGTCAGCGAATGCGAGAGATCGCTCCTCTGCTGCCCAAATTGTGGGAAGGCGACTACGCGCATGACGGAGCGTTCTTTCAGTTTCCCGCCACCAGTTCGGCGCCAAAGCCGGTGCAGCTCGGCGGGCCACCCATCTGGATTGCCGCGCGGGATCCGAACAGCCACGAGTTCGGCGTTCAGAACGGGTTCAACATTCAGGTCACCCCGCTCTGGCAAGGCATCGAAGAAATCGAGACACTGATGACCCGTTTTGAGACCGCCTGCGCCAATCACGGCGGAGCGCGCCCCAAGATCATGCTGCTTCACCACACCTATGTCGGGCGCGATGACGCTGAACTGGATCAGGCTGCGCGGGATTTGTCCCGGTTCTACAACTATTTCGGCGCGTGGTTCCAAAACAAGCGACCAGTCCGACAGGGATTGATTCAGGCTCTGACCGAAGAAGAAATGGCAGCCAACGCAATGATGGCACCCGAAAACCTTGTGCGCGATCTGACAATCGGCACGGCGGACGGGGTAACAGAGCGTCTGAAACGCTATGAAGACCTTGGATATGATGAATACTCGTTTTGGATCGACAGCGGCATGAGCTTCGAACGCAAACGCGCATCGCTTGCCCGTTTCATCGACGATGTAATGCCAAAGTTTCAGTAAGGGGCCGCAATGCACCATAAGCCACATTTCCAGCTTTTTATCGACGGCACTTGGACCGAAGGGGCACGTGGGCAAGTGATGACCTCTTTGAACCCCGCGACGGGCGAGGAATGGGCCAGTTTCGCCTGCGCCGCACCCGAAGACGTAGAGCGCGCCGTTTCTGCAGCGCGCCAGTCACTTGACGATCCGGCGTGGCGGGACATGACGCAAACCGCGCGTGGCAAACTGTTGTTCCGGCTTGCGGAACTGATCGAACAGAACGCAGGACGCCTTGGCGAGGTCGAGACGAAGGACAGCGGCAAGCTGCTGGCGGAAACCGCGACCCAAACGGCTTATGTCGGCGATTATTATCGCTACTATGCGGGGCTGGCGGACAAAATCGAAGGCGCGGTCCTGCCGATCGACAAACCGGACATGCATGTCTTTACGCGGCGCGAGCCCATTGGCGTGGTGGTCGCAATTGTCCCCTGGAACGCGCAGATGTTTCTGACGGCTACCAAGCTTGGGCCAGCTCTGGCCGCGGGGTGCTCGGTTGTGCTGAAGGCATCAGAGATTGCGCCCGCCCCAATGCTGGAATTCGCCCGCTTGATTGACAAAGCGGGATTCCCACCCGGCGTCGTTTCCGTCATTACCGGGGACGCCGAGAACTGTGCGATCCCTCTCACCCGACACCCTGACGTGGACCGCATCGCGTTTACTGGCGGGTCGGAAACGGCGCGCCATGTGGTGCGCAACTCGGCGGAAAACTTTGCTGTAACCACGTTGGAATTGGGTGGAAAATCCCCGATCATAGTTTTCGATGATGCCAATCTGGATGGTGCGGCCAACGGACTGATCGCGGGTAATTTCGGCGCTTCAGGTCAAAGCTGCGTCGCAGGATCGCGCGGGCTGATCCATCGCCCCCTTATGGAATCCCTTATCGCCAAAATCGAAGAAAAGATGACGGGCATTGTCATCGGCGATCCATTGAAACCTGAAACACACATTGGCCCGCTGTGCACAAAAGCTCAGATTGTCAGAATTCAGGCGACGCTGGCCAAGGCCAAGGAACAGGGTGCACGTATTCGTTTCGGTGGCGCGCCACTGGATCGGTCAGGTTATTTCATGGCCCCAACGCTGGTGGAATGCACCAGTGCCGAGACGGAGACCCTAAAGGTGGAAATGTTCGGCCCCGTCATGTCCTTGCTGCCCTTCGACACTGAAGAAGAGGCAATCGCCCTGGCCAATGACACGCCGTTCGGGCTTGGCTCGGGCATCTTCACCGAAAATGTCGCCCGTGCTCACCGTGTTTCATCACGCCTGAAATCGGGCATCTGCTGGATCAACACCTACCGCGCCGTCTCACCCATCGCGCCCTTTGGCGGTTTCAATCAATCCGGTTATGGCAGGGAATCGGGATTGGAGGCCATTCACGATTACACGCGAACCAAGACCGTTTGGCTGAATACATCGGACAAACCGATGTCGAACCCATTTGTTATGCGCTGAGGTGATCTGCTAGACGATCAACGATCACAACTGCACAGCAGCGCTGCCTTCCAGCCTTATCACTTGCCCCACTTTCAGCAGGATCAAGAGTGGGTGCGATTTGCTTGGGAAACGCGATGATCGCATCAACCAACAGGTCAATCGTATCAACAGCTCTTACGTCCGCGGCGACACTGTCGGCGATTAACGACAGCTCTGAACACGCGATAAGTTGCATATCTGCCCCGGCACCAATCAGTTCCGCAGATACGGTATTCAGAGTTTCGCGTGCCTCATTGTAAGGATCACCGGCCTTGATCCTGCGGATGGCCGCAAGCATCTTGCCCTCATCTGCTGGCCAGACAACTGACATTCCCCGCGCTTGAAACGCGGTGTCGAAAAGACCTACGCGCCGCAGCGCGGGCGACGCCAGCATCCCGATACACCCACCCGGTCCGATTGTCCGGTCGGCACGATCCACTGCCAGTTCCACCATGTTCAACAAGGGAATAGTCGCGGCATCCGTAATCGCAGCAGCATAGTAATGTGCTGTGTTGCACGGCATAGCCAAGGCCACAGCCCCGGTGGCTTGAAGACGACGTGCCATCGCGGCAAGGACAGGCCCCGGATCCGCGCCCGTTCCGTCAATCAGGTGAGCAATACGAGACGGCACCTGCGGGTTCATATCGATCAACAACGGGATATGGTCGCGATCGTCGTCTGCTGGCACAGTCTCCACCAACTTGCGCTGGAGGAGGATAGTCGCCTCAGGGCCCATGCCACCAAGAATACCGATCGGGGCCCGCGTCATTGGTCAGATATTGACCCAGCGGTTCTGATGATCAAACACAAAGTCATACCCCCCCAGCGCCGCTGCAGCGCCGGTATGCAGGAATACGACTCGCTGGTCCCGGAACTCGCCTTTGCGTGTGAGATCAATAAGACCTGCCGCACCTTTTGCCGAATAGCAGGGATCCAAAAGTATCCCCTCCAGCTCGGCAAACATTCGGATTGCCTCGATACCACTTTCGGTAGGCATGCCGTAACCCTGTCCGACGTAATCTGTATTGGCCATCACGTCTTCGCGGTTCACGACGCCTGCACATCCCAGCTTCTCGGCTGTTTTACAGGCAAGATCGTAAACCATCTGTTCTTGTTTAAGTTGGGGCGCCCGGGTCCCGACCCCCAAAACCGGCACCTTCGCGTTCATGGCGCACATACCGGTCACCAACCCCGCCTGCGTTCCCGAAGAGCCGGTCGCGTGCACCAGCCGGTCAATTCTTAAACCGCGGTCGTTGGCTTGGCCCAAAAGCTCAAAAGCTGCGTTCACATAGCCAAGGACACCTGTCGGATTTGATCCACCACCGGGGATGAGGTAGACGTTGCGCCCCTCTGCCCTTTTCTTTTCTGCTGCTTTTTCCATCTCGGCCGGCATGTCATGCCCGCCGGGAAATTTCTCGGTGGTTGCACCGTGGAGGTGATCCAGCAGGACATTGCCGTTGGTGTTGTAGTTTCCGTCCTGATAACCGGTGCGATCTTCGAGCAGAATATGGCAATCAAATCCCAGCTTGGCTGCAAAAGCGGCTGTCTGTCGGCCGTGGTTGGTTTGAGTTGCCCCTTGCGTCATGACCATATCCGCGCCCTGCGCCTCAGCTTCGGCCATCAGGAATTCCAGTTTGCGGGTCTTGTTGCCACCGGTTGACATACCAGTGCAGTCATCGCGTTTGATCCAGATTTCCACCCCCAGTTCTTTGGACAGCCTCTTCATCGGCTCCAACGGCGTCGGCAGATGGGCAAGGTGCACACGTGGAAAGCGGGCGAGATGCATGTGGAGGCTCCTAACATTGAATTTCGGCAATTTGCCATCCCTCAAACCGTGCATCTAATTCAAAATTCTACTCATAACTTGCATAAGCTGCATGTTAGATGTCCTTAGTTTATTTAAACCCCATGCGCTTGGAATGGATCGATGACATATTGGCTGTTTTGGATAGCGGTTCCTTGACACGAGCCGCTGAGAAGCGGCTTCTCACTCAATCTGCCTTCACCCGGCGGATACGGCTTATCGAAAACAGCGTCGGAGCCACCCTGTTTGACCGCCGCCGCAAGCCCGTATCACTTATGCCTGGCATTCAGTCATTAGAGCCCGAACTGAGAGAGCTTAGTACGCGGCTGCACAAACTGCGACATGTGCTGAAGACAGCGAATGACCAAACCGGGAAGTCACTGTCGTTTGTGTGCCAACATGCTTTGACGACCACGATTTCGCCAAGGATCGTGCAAACGCTGACCGAGAATGACGATATCCCAATTCACGTGCGATCGGGGAACCAGGACGAATGTCTTTTGAACCTGATCTCAAAACAGGTCGATTTCGCGATCATGTATTCGGTTCCGGGCGACGAAATAAGCAGTATTGGTGACGCATTCGAAGCCAAGACACTTGGCACGGACACTTTGATTCCCGTTTGCGCACCCTCTGTTCGCAACAAAATCACCAGTGCGGCACTTCCGGTCATAGGCTATCCGCCCGATGTGTTTCTGGGTCAAGTTTTCGCTCGGAAAATCGCGCCGCGATTACCAGAGGAAACCACACTTGTGACCAGAGCTGAAACAGCCCTGACACTTGCGATGCAACAATATGCCCTGAATGGAATTGGCGTTGCCTGGTTACCTCATTCCCTGGTTGCTGCGTCCCTGGCAACAGGTCAGCTTCAACGCGTTGACAGTACGCTTCCTTCACAGGAACTGACAATCAGGATGGTTCGTTTTGCGGTTGCTCAGTCCGAGTATTGTGAGCAAATCTGGCAAAGCTTTGATGCGCTTCCATTCGATTTCGCTACGTTGCATTATTGATCTGACGTCGAAGTAAACCACTTCCGGAATGCAAATGAGTGCGGCCCAAGGCAGCCCACCTATTCAAGGTGAACCCGAGTATTAAGCCCGCATCGGAACTTCTCACGGGATTCTGGCCCTAATTCGGCTCTGGTTACTCTGCCGCTGATGTTACCCTCTCCGGTGCGGTCAGCCGCTGCCATGCGTCGTACTGGGCGAGAAAGATCTGCCCGTTGAGGTCGTCGAGGAAATGCGACTGTTTCAGGCGGTCCATGACGGGGCCTTTGACTTCGGACAAGTGCAGACCAACGCCCATGTCACGCAGGCGGTGGTTAATGGCCTCAAGGCTTTCGAGGGCTGAAAAGTCGACCTCGTTCACCGCCGAGAACATCAAAACCACGTTGCGGATTTCGCAGCCCTCGGTCACTCGCGCCTGGATCAGGTCTTCGAGGAAACGGGCGTTCACGAAATACAGGCTTTCATCCACCCGCAGCGTCACAAGTGACGGCTCGGTGTCGACTTTGTGGCGATTGATATTGCGGAAGTGCTGCGTGCCCGGCACAAGCCCGACCTCGGCCACATGCGGGCGCGACGTTTTGTATAGATGCAGAAGGATCGAAATTGCCACGCCGCTGGCCACACCGGTTTCGACCCCGGCCAGCAAAGTCAAAACGATGGTGGCGGCCACGGCGGTAAAATCGGCGCGCGAATATCCCCAGGTCTTTTTCAGGATCGACAGGTCCACAAGGCTTAGCACCGCAACAATGATCGTCGCGGCCAGCGTGGCCTTGGGCAAAAAGTACACCAGCGGTGTCAGGAACAGTGCGGCAATCGCCAGACCACCAGCGGTATAGATGCCTGCCGCCGGGGTTTCCGCCCCCGCATCGAAGTTCACCACCGAGCGTGAGAACCCGCCGGTGACCGGAAAGCCGCCGGTAAATGCCGCGCCCAGGTTGGCTGCGCCCAGACCGATCAACTCCTGATCGGGGTCCACGCGCTGGCGTTTCTTGGCAGCCAGCGTCTGCGCAACCGAGATGCTTTCGACAAAACCGATGATCGAGATCAGGATCGCAGGCACCAGCAATGCACCGATGAGGTCCGAGGACAGCCCCGGCAAAGTCAGTGGCGGCAGGTTCTGGGGCACGTCGCTGACGATCTTGACGCCCTGCGCATCCAGCCCGAACCCCCAGACGACAACTGTGGTCACCACCACGGCAGCAACTGGTCCGGCCTTGGTCAGCACGTCAGCCAGCAGGGGCGTCACCCCCATGCGCCGCAACGCGGGTTTGAGGTTCTTGCGCACCCAAAACAGGAACGCAGTGGCCAGCACGCCGATGATTACCGTCAGCCAATTGGTCTGCCCAAGGTTTTCGAAGATTGAGCCCAGCATCCCTGGCAGGGTATGCCCATGGGCGCTGACACCCAGAATGTGCTTTATTTGGCTGGTCGCTATCAGGACACCCGACGCGGTAATGAAGCCTGCGATGACAGGATGGCTGAGGAAATTGGCCAGAAAGCCCAGTCGAAAAACGCCCAGCAGCACCAGAAACCCACCCGACAGGAAAGCCAGCGTCAGTGCCGCCACCATGTATCCAGCTGTGCCCTGCTCGGCCACCTGCCCCACGGCGCTGGCTGTCAGCAGCGACACAACCGCGACGGGCCCCACCGCCAACGCCCGACTGGTGCCAAAAACCGCATAAAGGATGATCGGCAATATCGAAGCATAGATCCCGGCCTCGGGCGGCAGCCCTGCCAGCAAGGCATAGGCCAAGGACTGTGGGATCAGCATGATCGTGACGATCACAGCCGCGATCAGATCATTCGACAGTGACGCCCGGCTATACTGGCGACCCCAGTCAAAAATAGGAAGGAAACGTAAAAGGCTCTGCATGGGTTCACGTCCTGAGAAAGCGGCGGCCAGAGCGCGGGAGGCTCTGACCACCATACCGTGGCCCGTCGCACATTTGGTGAAGGCGGGACAGACCAGAACTTAAACCGGTTCTTCCGGTGTCAGTTTCGAGAGGTGTTAATCGGTCGCCACCTTCAGTGGCTCGGGTTTGGCCAACCACTCTTTGCCCTTCAGCATCGCAGACCAGTAGATCGGCGGCAGCAGCTTCTCCTTCAACAGCCACGCCAACCGGCTGGGTTTGGTTCCGTCGATCAGAAATTTCGGGAAGCTGGGTGTCATCACCCCACCATAGGCGAACTCGGCCAGAACGATCTTGCCACGCTCGACCGTCAACGGGCACGAGCCGTAGCCGTCATAGGCGGCAACCGGGCCGCGGCCCTGAATGTCTGCCACGATATTATCGGCCACGGTCGGTGCCTGTTTACGCGCCGCCGCTGCGGTTTTGGCGTTGGGCGCGTTCATCACGTCGCCCAGCGACCAGATATTGTCAAAGTTCTTGTGGCGCAGTGTCGCCTGATCAACATCGACCCAGCCCGCCGCGTCCGCCAGCGGCGACACGCGAATAAAGTCCGGCGCGACCTGTGGCGGGCAGACATGCATCATGTCAAACTCGACTGTGACCAAATCCGGCTCCGCGTCGGGCACTGCAACCTTAAAGGTCGCTTTTTTCGCCGCCCCATCTACCGACACCAGATTGTGAAAGAAATTCAGCGAGGCGTCGTATTTTCTGACGTATTCCATCAGCGCCGGGACATAGTCCTTGACCCCGAACAGCACACCGCCAGCGTTCATGAACTGGATGTCGATATCCTTCAGAACGCCGCGCCGGAACCACGCATCGCCCGACAGATATAGGGCTTTTTGTGGCGCACCCGCGCATTTGATCGGCATCGGCGGCTGAGTGAACAGCGCCCGGCCCTCCTTAAGCCCTTCGACAAGCTGCCAGGTGTAGGGCGCCAGGTCATAGCGGTAGTTCGAGGTCACCCCGTTGCGGCCCAAGGTTTCTTCCAGCCCTTCGACCGCGCTCCAGTCCAGCTTGAGCCCCGGAGACACGACAAGACGGTCGTATTTCACCACGCGACAGCCATCCAGAATAACGGCATTGTTCAGCGGCTCGAAGGCAGCAACTGCCGCCTTGATCCACTTCACCCCGCGCGGGATCAGGGATCCCATCGTCTTGGCGGTCTGTTCTGCGGAGAAGACACCCCCACCCACCAAAGTCCAGCCGGGCTGATAATAATGCACGTCAGACGGATCAATGATGGCGATCGACAGGTCGGATTTGCGCGCGTGCAGGCTGGCCGCAGTGGCAATACCGCCAGCCCCACCGCCCACGATAACCACGTCGAAGGATGCGTCGCCCGTGTCGGTCGGCGTTTTCCCACCATTGGCAATGCGGCGGGCGACGCCGCTCATGTCATAACCGGCGACCTTGGTGGCAGACAGGATTTCGGATACCGGACGCTTGTGCGCCGCCTCTTTCAACGACCACAAAGTGGCCGAGCGCGTGCCGGTCCGGCAATAGGCCAGAACCGGACCCGGCAACTCGGTCAGCGCGCTGCCAAAGGCCTCGGCGTCCTCGTCCCTGACGATCCCGGTTTGCACTGGAACATAGCGCACCTCGAGACCCAGTTTTTCCGCAGCTACCTCGATCTCCTCAAAAGTCGGCTGATCGGCACCTTCGCCATCGGGGCGGTTGCAAATGATGGCACGAAAGCCCGCGCCTTTTATAGCCTCGATGTCACTTGGCGTAATCTGCGGCGACACCGAAACTGCGCCTGATATCTTTCTGATGTCCATGGGTGCCTCTTGCGTTCAGAGCTTGTTGACTGGGACTTTGAGCATCTGGTTCCCGTCCTGGTCCGTTGGAATGCCGCCCGCCCGGATGTTGACCTGAATCGAGGGTACGATCAGCGTCGGCATTGCCAGCGTCGCGTCGCGCTCGGACCGCATTTTGATGAACTCGTCCCTTGTCTTGCCGCCGCCCACGTGAATGTTGTGGGCCTTCTCCTCGGCCACCGTGGTTTCCCACTGGATGTCACGCCCGTTGGGACCATAATCGTGACACATGAATAGCCGGGTTTCGTCCGGCAGGCTGAGCACCTTGTGAATCGAGTCATATAACGTCCCCGCGTCGCCCCCGGGGAAATCGGCCCGCGCCGAGCCACCGTCAGGCATGAACAACGTGTCGCCCACAAAGGCTGCATCCCCGACAACATGCACCATGCAGGCGGGTGTGTGGCCCGGCGTATGCATGGTAAAGGCGGTCATGTTGCCGATCTTGTAGGTCATGCCATCGACGAACAGGGCGTCAAACTGGCTGCCGTCCCGCTGAAACTCGGTGCCTTCATTGAAGATCTTGCCAAACACGTCTTGCACGATCTTGATGTTTTCACCGATGCCGATCTTGCCGCCCAGCTTTTTCTGGATGTAAGGCGCGGCTGACAGGTGGTCGGCATGGGCGTGGGTCTCAATGATCCATTCCAGCTTGAGGCCCCTCTTCTCAACCTCGGCAATCAGCATGTCGGCATGGCCAAACGTAATGCGGCCAGCGGCATAATCGATATCCATGACACTGTCGATAATCGCACAGGCATTCGAGGTCGGGTCCGCAACAATATAACTGATCGTCGCCGTCGCCTCGTCGTAAAAACCCTGAACATCGGGCTTCACGCTCAGATCAACTGGGTAGCTTCCAATCGGCGTCGCTATCGCGTCGGCCATTTTCTGGTTGTGTATCTCGATTGACTTCTGATCATTCATGATCTTGCCTCCTAACTGGCGCGGATCCGTTACCCGTTTCCGCCGCGTGTCATCATCATTTCGTGGACGGCGTCCATGCCGCGATCCGCCATCGCGCTCACTTCGGCCGCATGGATATGCATGGCTTTGGCTATTTCCGGATCGTCAGATGTTTGCACCACTACGATCCCTTCAGAGGTCACTTCGATATCCGAGGTGATCTTGTCGCCATGTTGAAAAAATATGTCGAGGGTCGGGCTCTGAATGATGATCATCGGATCATCCTTGCGACTCACCCGATCGATCATCCCGGCAACATGGGAGACCAGAGCATCCATGACATCCGGGTCGGAAGATCTTGTGACAGTGCGAATACCGTTGGGAAGGTTTTCAACCTCGCGTGTGATCGTATCGAAATTGCGGAACATCACAGCCAGCTCGGCGCTTTCCTCGGGCGTCGCGTTCTCGCTCCTCAGCCCCGGCATGTTGACCTCGTCGTGGCCTTGCCCATCTGCACCGTGACGATGCTCTGCCCGTTCACCGGTCATTCCCTGGCGATGCCCGTGCCCGGACATCAGAAAGATGTAACTGCCAGCCGCGCCGACCAAAGCAGCAACAAGCAACGCAATGGCGATGCCGCCGAACGTCCGGGCGGGATTGCGGTCATTCATCTTTGTCTCCTCCGTTTCTGCCAACCCTCATCCGGCCTTCGCGTGAGACCTGCAATCACCATGGCGGCATGAAAAGTTGAGGAGTAAATATAACTTTGAAACCCCGACTTCAGTGACAAAGTCACGAAACCGGAAAATTTCCCGAAATGGTCAGGTGCTTTGAGCCAACTGTTCCAAAGCCGCCTTGTTGGTTATCGTAATGCGCCCCCGCGATTGGGTAATCATCTCGCGTTTTTGAAAGTCCTGCAAAATCCGCGATACGACTTCACGCGCGGTGCCCAGTTCGCTGGCGAGTTGCTGATGCGTCGCCTGAATGTCTTCCCGACCCCCGGACAGAACCAGAAGGCGTTCAGCAAGGCGAATATCCAAGTGCCCGAATGCCACGTCATCGACTACCCGCAACAGATCAATCAGCCGGCGCGAGTAGGCCTCGAACACAAACTCACGAAATGCGTCTTCTTCCGAGACCAGACGGTCAAAGGCATGTTTCGGCAAGATCACCGCCGTTACGTCGGTTTCGGCAATACCTTCAGCGTTATATGCTTCTTCTGCCAGCATGCAGGCCGTCGTCAGCACACAGCTTTCCCCCGCCTCGACCCGATAGAGCACGATCTCGCGGCCCGAATCCGAACTTTGAGAAACGCGGATCCGTCCGTCATACAAGAACAACAGGCTGTCGGGGACGTTGTCAGGGCCGAATACCTGAGCGCCTTTTGGGCACCGCACAATACGGGCCGCCGTACGTAACCTTTCACGCACAGCCTTCGGAAGGCGGCTTGTCCCGTGAAATCGCTCAGTCCAGTCCAAAATTGTCATCTTGCGTTGCGCATGGGTGCCACAATGCCCTCCTCAATCGGCGCGATACGGTTCAACGGTGCTGTCAGACGAATTCGAACCAGTCTCAGTTTGCCGCGGAAACCGCGAACCTATCCGGAACAAAGTTGACGCCACTCGGCGAGAGCGGCGGTGCGGGTCAGCTTGAAGGTGTCTCGACTGGCTAGCGATCTTTCCTGGTTGAAGTGATTGTAGACAGAGGAATGGACGGAGGCGAATTTCTGCAAACTTCGCATTCGCCTGAAACGCTGCATCGCGCGTTCGCGTCGTCGAAACGGCAGGTGCGAATTCTCGACGCGGTTGTTGAGCCACCTTCCCGTCTGTTGTTTTTCGAGCGCGCCCATTTCTCTGAGCGCAGCCATGTAGGAAGCGAAGCGATCTGTGACGATCTCTTCGGCGCAACCATGTCGCTTCATCAATTTCTTGAGGAATTTCAGCGCTGCAGCTTTGTTTCGGCGTTTGGTAACAACGGCTTCCAGCACCTCGCCTTCATGATCCACAGCCCGCCAAAGATAATGCCGCTTGCCATTCACCTTCACGAAAACCTCGTCAACGTGCCACTTCGATTTTGAAAAGGCTCTGAGTTGCTGAACACGCTTTCTTCGGATCTCTGATGCAAACATAGGGCCAAACCTGTTCCACCAATATCGGACAGTTTCGTGGCTCACGTCGATGCCTCGCTCGTGTAACAGATCTTCGACATTTCGAAGCGAGAGCGGGAAACGGATATACAGCGTCACCGCAAGGCGGATTATCTCGGGGCTGGTTTTGAAGTATTTGAATGAGGCAGGTCTGGTCATGGGAAAAAGCTACGCAACCGCCCTGCCCGCCTCAAGCCAAGTTCTTCTGACAAAACCCGCAAAACGCCCCAATACAAAGTCTCGGCAAAGCTCCGAAAGAAGGTTGAGATGCTGTTTGCCCACCTCAAACGCATTCTCGGGCTGGGACGACTCCGATTACGTGGCCCT